>JAOQAP010000079.1 GCA_025963465.1 Flavipsychrobacter sp. | reverse complement strand
TCAAGCTCAGCAATACACTTGCCAACGGCATGTACCTGCTGAATGTACGTTCAGGTGCGACTAACAATGTATTCCATGTTGTGATCGAACAATAGTTCAGATCAGGAAATAAATTAAAAAGGGCTGGTGTTTTACACCAGCCCTTTTTCTTGTTTTGTTATTATTATTTATTGAGAAATGGGATCTACTTCAGAAAGGGGTTGTGCTTTTTCTCTTCTCCTATACTCGTAACCGGACCATGACCTGATAAGACTGTCGTTTCATCAGGCAATACTAATAGTCGGCTCCTGATGCTTTGGATAAGGGTGTCAAAGTTGCCTCCCGGCAGGTCTGTTCGGCCAATACTACCTGAGAAAAGTACGTCGCCTGATATTACCCAGTTGCCTTCAGGATAGTAGAAAGAGATGCTTCCCGGGGAGTGTCCTGGTGTATAGAATACATCAAGTGCATCGGTACCCAATTTTAATTGTTCATTTTCATTTATATAGAAGGTAGCCTTGGGAACATTCTTTAACTCAAAGCCAAACATGGCAGCGGTATCTGCAGCTCTTTCCAGGACAGGTAGTTCATGCTTGTGTATGCCAAAAGGCAGCTTATACTTATCTGTTAGTGCCTGTACGCCGAGAATATGGTCTATGTGTGCGTGCGTGTTTATAATAGCTTGCGGTGTCAGCCCATTTTCTGTAATATAGCTGATCATCTGCGCAGTTTCCTGCGGCGAGTACATACCAGGATCCACTATCCAGCATTGATCTTGCTCGTTTGTAATGAGATAGGTATTCTCTTCGAATGGATTGACCGTGAAAAAGACGACATTTAACATATACGGATGGTATAATTTTAGTAAATTGTATTGCAAATCTAGTCCAATTCCTGAAATTGCTGGTTTGAGTATGACCCTGGGACGAAAAGACAACATATCATCAAGACTTGCTGCAAGGTTATTAGTGATTACAACGCTATGTATGTTGCTTACTATGGGTGCTGCTAATGGGCAATCATACGTAGAGGTCTTTGGCCAGAACAGGATACAGAACCGAAAGTTTCAATGGAAGTATTTTGACACCAAGCATTTTCGTGTATACCATTATGATAAGGCTGGCCGCGACCTGGGGCGATATGTATCTGAAGAGGCAGAAAATGATATAAGTGTAGTAGAGAAAAAGCTAGGTGGTCAGTTCCCTCCACGGTTCAATATTATTCTCTACAACACATATGAAGAGTACAGGCAGACTAATGTAGGGCTGAGAGACGAGTCAGCACTGAATGGTAACTCGCGTGCCGGAACTATAAACCTGGTAGGTGATAAGCTGGTTGTATACTTTAACGGGCAGCATACAGACCTGAGCAGACAGATACGCAATGGTATGGCCAGGGTGGTAATGCAGCGCATGATCTTTGGAGATAACTTCAAGAAGATGGTGAAGAATGCGTTGCTCCTAAATCTTCCTGAATGGGTGACTGAAGGGTATATAGCATACCTGGTAGACGGCTGGGATGTGAAGAGCAACAGCGACTGGAAGAGCTTGCTGGATGCGAGGACACGCGCGGGGTTTTATCAATTGGCGGAAGAATATCCTGAGCTGGCAGGTAAGGCCTTCTGGAAGTTTGTATCCAGTCAGTATGGTGCCGGCACTGTGAAAAGCCTTCTGTACAGTATGCAGCAAAAGACCAGCCTGAACAAAGCAATGAAGGAAAAGGCTGGCCTTAATATGAAGGTGACGAAAGCATACGATTCCTGCATTAAATTCTATAAGGGCGTGTACCTGGCCGATGCTGAAAAACAGGAAAAACCTGATAGTACAAAAGGGCTCATAAGTCTGAAAGTGCCAAAGGATAATACCATAGTGAGAAACATAAAGTTGTCTCCGAGGGGCAGCGATGTATCATACGTAGCGTGGAAAGAAGGTAAGTATACCGTTTATACACAACGTACAGGAGGTGAGCAGGAAGCCTCTGTATTGCTGGAAGGCGGACAGAAAGACCTTACAGACCAGATAGATCCCAGCTATCCTATGATGGCATGGTCTAACACCGGGTACAAGCTGGCCATACTGTATAAGAAAGGCACGCAGAACAACCTGAAGATATACAACAGTGTAAAGGGAAGCATAGAGAACTATGTGATACCTGACAACCGCTTTGACCGTGTGTTGGGTATGACCTTTCCGGAGGATGATGACAAGCTGATATTCTCTGCGATAAAGAAGAGCCAGACCGACCTGTTCTACTTCACTTTCAAAGGCACGAAGATGACCAACATTACCGATGACTCGTGGGATGATATATCTCCTGTGTTCGTCAGCGGAGGTTCACGTACGGGTATCCTGTTTTTGTCTAACAGACCCAAACCCGGTATGAATGTGCCTGTGGGGGTGAATGAATTGCCTAACAAGAGCATGAACATCTTCTTTTACAACACAAAGACACAACGCAAAGAACTGCTGCAATGCACCGACATAGCCACCGGCACTATAACACAACCTATACAGTATGGCTTTGATAATTTCGCTTACCTGTATGATGGTAATGGGATCAACAACAAGTACGTGGTGATGTTTGCGCGTAATAAGAAGAACATGGACTCTGCTTATTCTGTGCCTATTACCAACTACAGTACCAGCATATTGTCTCACCAATACAATATAGCCAGCGGCGAAGTAGCTGATGTGGTGCAGGAGAAGGACAAATACAGGGTTTACTTTCATGAGTTGCAAATGCCCGGCCAGAACACACAAGTAAAGACATTATTGCCTACTACATTATCTATAGAAAAGCCGGAACCTAAGACCGAGCGGAAAATCATCTCACAACAGCCGGGAGACACTGTATACAGTGATGAGCCTGATGCACCGGTAGTAAAGAGCGGCAATGTATTCCAGTCAGAGTTTTCTGACACCATGCCTGCACCAAAGCGCAAAAACAAAAATAAAGCGACCAACATCTTTAACAGGGGCGCTGCCAGTGCAGCGCCAGACAGCTCGCAACTAAAGGAAATGACCGACAGCGCTTATGTGAAAATGAAGCCGTCTCCATACCGGGGCAGCTTTAAGCCTGAAAGCATGCAGGTGAAATTAGATAACAGCGTGTTGTTCACCCAATACCAGGCCATATCATCGAACGGCGGGCAATTCCAGACGCCCTCTTTGGGGGCTCTTACTACCATTAGCCTGAATGAACTGATGGAGAATCACAAGATAACCGGTGGACTGAGAATACCTGTAAGCCTTGAAAACCCGTCTCCTGTTTATTTTGTACAGTACCAGAATTTTACGCGAAGACTGGATTGGGGCCTTGTGTTCATGCGCACCCAAAACAAGTCGTTACAGAATGTGGCTTATGAAGACAATAATCATAACATTGTGCTGATACGCCCGCAGCTGTTCAAAAGTGTTACCAACTTGCTGCAGGCTGACTTCAGCTACCCACTGGACCGCGTGCGTGCTGTGAAGTTTCATACCGGGCTGAGGCAGGACAGGTTGGTGGAAAAATCGACCGATACGCTAAGCCTTTCTTACCCTGTACCTGCATCGAATAAATTCACTTCAGTGAGCAGGCTGGAATATGTGTTTGACAATACCATTATGCCTGCATTGAATATATTCAATGGAACCAGGTTTAAAGTATACACCGAATATATGGGTGGCCTGAACAAGCAAAAGCTAAGCTGCTACAACATAGGTTTAGACTTCCGCAATTACCAGAAGATCTATAAGAACTTCATACTAGCCAATCGCTTTGCTTATGCCCACTCTGACGGCAACAGCCAGGTAGAATATGTGCTGGGCGGGGTTGACAACTGGATATTACCGTTTGACCCGGAAAAACGCAGGGGGCCACTTGGCAACCAGTCTCCTGATGCCAGGTACGGGTTCCAGGCGATGGAAACGACCGTGCGTGGTTACAAGCAGTATGCAAGAATAGGTAACAGCTTTGCCATATTTAATACTGAGCTGCGCCTGCCATTGGTGACCACATTCGTAAAGCGCCCGATAAAGTCTGCAATACTCAAGAACCTGCAACTGATCTGCTTTGCCGATGCGGGCGATGCATGGGTGGGGCTTTTACCAAATGCTGATGTGAGTAAACTGCAGCAATATGTGTACCCAAACCAGAATAGCCCCTCAAGCGGGCTTAATAATGTACAGATGACCATAATAGTGCCTGGTAGCGGGGGCATGGCCTTTGGCTATGGGGCCGGCCTGCGTACATCACTGTTTGGTTATTTTATGCGTTTGGATGTAGCCACCAATATAGATGGGGACCGCCCGATGTATTATGTATCGATGGGTACTGATTTCTGATCTGAATTTCCGGGATTATATTGTTTACCGATTGCAGCAAAACATATTTAGTCACACAAAGAAATAATTTTACTAATTTGTTATAATATGCAGGCCATGCTTATGTACGGGTGGTTTTTGTTATTTTTGCGGATATTTTGGTGCAAACTATGAAGACATCTAAGGAAGTAAGGATAGGGATAATGGTTGCTGCTGCGCTGGTGATCTTCTTCGTCGGTTTTTATTTCCTGAAAGGATCGAGCATATTCTCTAACGATAAGGAGTATTATTGCTTTTATGCCAATGTGGACGGGCTGCAAAACAGCGCCAACGTGCAGATAAACGGCCTGAATGTGGGCCACGTGACCGGCACTAAACTAATAGGTAACAAGGGGGTAAGGGTAATAATAGCGCTTGACAAGAGCGTGGAGCTACCTGAAGGCACTACGGCCAACCTGGCTTCCTTTGACCTTCTGGGTACCAAGATAATAAAGCTGATACTGGGTCCGGGTCCGGGTGTGATACCTGCAAAATCGGAGCTGAAGACGCTGGCAGAGGGCGGGCTGGTAGATAATGTATCGGCACAGCTGACACCAAGACTGAAAGAACTGAAAGGTACCATAATAGCGCTGGATACCGTACTGGCAAGCGTGAACACGATAGTGGGCGAGAAGAACCAGAAGGCCATGGCCGAAGCGATCAACAATATAAAGACGACATCGGAGAACCTGGCAAAAATATCGACAATGCTGAGCAGTGAGGGTAACCAGATAACAAGTGTAATACGCAATGCGAACAGCATAACGGGTAACCTGGCCAAACAGAATGACACCATAAGGCAGATAATGAGCAATGTGAACAATGTAACGCGTCAGTTTGCCAATGCTCCGATACAGAAGGCATTTACGGACCTGCAAAGCGCTACTACACAGTTGCAGGGCATCATGAACAAGATCAATAATAATGAAGGATCGCTGGGGATGCTGATCAACAACAAGGAGGTGTATAACAATCTGAACAACTCCCTGCACAGCATGAGTGGCCTGATGGAAGATATAAAGGCGCATCCTAAACGCTACATCAATGTACATGTGTTTGGCGGAGGGAAGAGTAAGGATTAGTTGGTTAATTAGTTAAAGGGTTAATTGGTTGACTGGTTTATAGTGATAAGTTTTAAGCTGTTTGTGCAGCAATTCTGACCTGATGTTTTTTACAACAAGATCATTTACGGGACATAATACCAGGCCTGCAGGAATGCGCAGGTTGTTGGTATTAGTGCTGTGTTGTTTGTTACCTGCCATCGGTTTTGCCCAGAAAAAGGACAGCGCCAATACGACTTTCGTAGACCTGTCGGCAGATAATGTGTTCGGCTACAAGACAGATTCGGGCGATGTATCGAAGTTCATAGGTAATGCTGTGTTTCACCAGGGTACAGATACGCTGTACTGCGACAGCCTGTACCAATACAAAGCAACAAACATAATAGAGGCATTCAGCAATGTACGCATCATACAGGCAGGTGGCACACAGGGCAAAAGCGACTACCTGAAATACCTGAGCGGGCAAAAGCTGGCCTATATGCATGGCAATGTGAGCCTGACAGATGGCAAGAACGACCTGCAGACAGAAGACCTGACCTATGACCTGGGTACTAAAATAGGGCACTATGAGAATGGCGGCATACTGCACAACGACAGCACTAATGTAACCAGCAGAAGCGGCATATATAATGTAGCTACCAAGATGGTGCGCTTTACCGGTAATGCGGTAATAATAGACCCTGAGTATAAAATACACTCTGAAGACCTGGAGTACCACACAGAAACAAAGGTGACGCAGTTCTTCGCGAAATCGACCGTGGAAAGTGACAGCGGAAAATCGATACTGCAGACAAAGAACGGCACGTATGACGGCAAGAGGGGCATAGCCCACTTCATAGGTCACTCCAGCATATGGAACGATGGTGAATATATAGAAGGCGATAGCCTGGACTATAACAAACTGACCGGATACGGGCTGGGCAATGGCCATGTAATAGCGATAGATACTGCACACCATAGCACGCTGTATTGCGGGCATGCAGAGTACTTTCATAAGAGCAGGGTGCTGTGGGCCAGCATAAAGCCGGTGATGGAACAGGTGAACGGGGTAGACACTTTTTACCTGAGGGCTGATACTTTCTACACGGCACCTATGGTAAAGATGAAGCTGGAGAAAGCGAAGCCCAAAGTGAAAGTGAAGAAGAAGGATGATGATGAGGTGATAGACTCTGCCGCCGCCATAGCAGCGATAAAGGCGGAAAACAGGAGGATAAAAAGAAAAGAAGATAGTATAGCTGCGTCGAAAATAGTGATAGACACGGCAGCGATGCTGCGATATGCTGTGCCTGTGGATACGCTACGATTTCCACGCTACAGGAAAGATACCGCCAAACAAAAGAAAATAGCGGTAACGGATAGCTTAACAAAGCCTGCACCGGACTTTGTATGGGTAGTGCCAACAGGGCCTAAATACCGGAAGCTGGACACATCTGCGCAGCATGTGACCATGAGCACAGAAATAAAACCTGTGGTAAAGAAGACCAAAATGAAGGGTGGTAAAGGGGTAATAGCAGTAGCTGATACGGCAACGGCAGATACTACTGCCCCGATGTTCTTTATAGCATGGAACCATGTGCGCCTGTTCTCTGACTCTATGCAGGGCAAGTGTGACAGTATGGTGTATACGCGTTATGACTCGACCATACGCATGATAAACGACCCGATAGCATGGGCACACAGCAGCCAGATAACAGGCGATACCATACTGATGATACTGGACAGCAATGCGCTGAAGAGTGTGTATGTACCTAATAATGCGCTAGTGATATCTCAATCGGGGCCGGAAAAGGCGGAGCTGTTTGACCAGGTGCAGGGCAAAACGCTGACTGCTTACTTTAAAGGCAATGCCATCACGCACATGCTCGTGGAGCCCGATGCGGAGTTTATCTACTATGCAAAGGATGAACATGATGCGTATATGGGTGTAGACCAGGGATCAAGTGTGCGGATGCTTATTTATTTTGAAGACCAGAAGATAAGCAACCTGAAACTGCACCAGGACGTGCACCAGGTGAACACACCGATGGATAAACTGGACATACCTAACACGAGGCTCAGCAGGTTTAAATGGATGCCTGAGCTACGGCCGAAGACGAAGGAAGAATTGTTTGATTAGTAACTGAAAACTTAAAAGTTAAAACCTAAAAGTGAATAATGAAAGGTGAAGTGTGAATAGTGAGGATGCTGTTTATATGGTTATACAATACAAAAGCGGGTGTGTTGCACCCGCTTTTGTATTGTATAAGAACAAGTTTGAATCAGGTTGTCTTTTTACCTTGCCATTTTCATGGCTGGTTCTTTTCGTTCGCCTATTTGCTGGCGCCACATGGCATAATACAATCCCTTTTCATCAAGAAGGGTAGCATGAGTACCTGTTTCAATGACCTGGCCTTTTTCCAGTACATAGATACGGTCTGCATGCATGATAGTAGACAGCCTGTGTGCTATCATGATGGTGATATGCTGACGCTGTGATGTGATATTGCGGATAGTAGATGATATTTCTTCTTCGGTAAGAGAGTCGAGTGCGGAGGTAGCCTCGTCAAATATCATGAGCCTTGGCTGGCGCAGCAATGCACGGGCAATAGAGATACGCTGACGCTCACCACCGGACAGCTTTAAGCCACCTTCACCGATCACGGTATCGAGGCCTTTCTCGGCACGGGACAAGAGGTTTTGACAAGATGCTTTTTGCAGGGCTGCGTTAATATTCTCATCTGTAGCTGCAGGATTGACAAACAGCAGGTTTTCCTTGATAGTGCCGGAGAATAGCTGCGGGTCTTGCGTTACAAGGCCCATTTCACGACGCAGTTCTTCGTAGTTGATATTAGCTTCATCATGGCCATTGTAGTAGATGTGACCGGTATTAGGGTGGTAAAGTCCTACGAGCAGTTTTACCAGTGTAGTCTTGCCACTACCTGACGGGCCTACGAAAGCCACGGTCTCACCTATCTTCACATCGAACGAAATACCATCGAGGGCAGGGCGGGAAGAGCTGTTATGCTTGAAGATCACATTATCGAACTTCACTTCTTCAATACCATTGATGGCTTCAGGGTTTGCCGGTGTGAACTCTATTGGTTTTTTAAACAGCACTTCCATGTTGTTCAGGCTGGCTTCCGCTTCGCGATAGGATAGAATTACGTTGCCTATTTCCTGCATAGGGGCAAGAATAAAGAAGGAGAAGAAGGTAAGCGACAGGTACTGGCCAGGGGTGAGCGTACTCTTAAACACAAAGTACAGTAAGCTCATAACAATGACCTGTTGCAGAAAGTTGACAAAAGTGCCTTGTATAAAGGATATAGTACGTATGCTGCGCACTTTCTTCAGTTCCAGCTTCAGTATTTTTATGGTCGTGGTATTGAGCCTGCGTATCTCCTGGTTGGTAAGGCCAAGGCTTTTTACGAGCTCTATATTGCGCAGTGATTCTGTAGTGGACCCTGCAAGGGCATTGGTCTCGCGGACGATATTCTTTTGTACCGTCTTTATTTTTTTACTGAGCAAGCTGGTGAGCACCCCAAGTATTATAGCACCACCTAAGTATACCAGCGGCAGGTAGTGGCTGATAGGAAAGGTGTAAACGATAACAAACACGATACCTACTATAGTAGGCAGCAGTACATTGAAAAACGACATGATGAGCTTTTCGCAATCGGTACGAACTTTCTGGAGTACAGAAAGTGTTTGTCCGCTGCTCTGATCTTCAAAGTCCTGGTAAGGAAGTCGCAGTGCATGTTTCAGGCCGTCGGTATATAATTGTGCACCATATTTTTGTATGACCACATTCACCACATAGTCCTGGAAATTCTTTGCTATTCTTGATACCATTGCAAAGCCCATAATAAGACCGATGAGGCCCAGAACTTGTGTGAGGTATCCATTCAGGTCACGAGGTATAAGACCTGCTTTGTCTACGGTATGCGGATGATTGACAAAACGATCGAGAATTTTACCGGAAACAATAGGGTTAAGCAGGGAGAAGCTTTGGTTGATAGCAGCAAGTATAATAGCCAGTAAGATCATCAGCTTGTAACGGCCGAGGTATTGCATTAATAATTTCATAGGTTGCAAAGATAACGTGTGTAGCTACATCTGTTGAAATGACGGCATTATTATTAATTATAGTGAGATAAGGTTAATGTCTACCTGCGGCAATAGCGGCTTGCAGCATACCGCCAACCAACTTGTCTATAGGCAGGGTAAATGTGTCAGCAGATATATCGGCTGCGTTAATCCAGAACGTGCGCTCATTGGCCTCACTATTGACAAATGTGGTAGGAATGACGGCTGCACTCACCCAATAGTAGATGCTAATGACCTGTGAATTATCAAACGCGGAGGGCTGGAAGAAGTCTGTGGTATAAAAATGATCCAGAACATCTATTGTAATGCTTAGTTCTTCATTCCATTCCCGCTTCAGGCAATCAATAATGCCCTCTCCCCAATCCAATCCACCGCCGGGAAACTTGATGATACTTTTACCTCGTATCAATTCTTCATTTACCAGTATTTTATTATTGTGCATCCAGATGCCATATACGCGAATGTTAAAACGCTTATCCATAGCATAAAAATAAAGGATTCCACCGGGTATATATGATGTATTAATTTATTGGTGGGTAAACACATGCAATGTATGGGTAAATAATTATCTTTAGTTACACTGTTGATATGAATAACGTATAAGTTTGCGTTGTGAATCTGCGGGTGATTTGCTGGTGAAAACATAAAACAATTTTATGCTAATTATTAATTGTTTATGTATGCGTAACATTTATTTATTTTTATTTAATTTAATTTGTAGTTGCCAAGTATGAATACATCCTGTTCCAGGTTTGTTTTATTCATCATTGCGCATATGTTATGCGCAACGCAGGCTTTTGCCCAGGCAAAAGCTTTTGCGTTTACCGGTAATGTTCAAACATTTGTGATCCCTGACAATGTAATAAGCATTAGCATTGATATAGCAGGCGGCACAGGTGGTTCTTCTTACTTTTCAAAAGGCGGTTTTGGCGGAAGAGTGCAATGCCGCATGTCTGTAACCCCGGGAGAAGTGCTCAATATATTTATAGGTGGTGCAGGAAAGGAATCATCCCGCAAAATGCCAGCCGGGTTTAACGGCGGTTCTCCCGATATGGATGATATGGCCGGCGGCGGTGGCGCATCAGATATACGTGTTGGTGGTACGGCATTGTCTAATAGGGTAGTAGTAGCTGGCGGCGGCGGCGGCGCCTCCTATCATTTCAATAAAAAAGATTCTGAAAGAGGTGGCGCAGGTGGTGGACTAAAAGGAGGAAACGGCTATTATAATAGTAGCAATAAGGTGACCAGCTATGGTGGTGGCGGTGGCACTGTA
>JAOQAP010000073.1 GCA_025963465.1 Flavipsychrobacter sp. | reverse complement strand
CTATAGGCAGGATCGTTGCTGTAGAGCTGTGTGTAATCGGGTTGGGCAGCATAGTAATACTGTCCGGAAATAAAAAAGTTTGAAGTATTATTCAGCTTTTTTGCAAGGTAAATGGTGTTGTTAGTACAGCCATACATACCTGCAGTTGCTGTTGCGTCAACGATCATATCTTTATTGGACGGAACTTTCCTGCTGATAATGTTGATGATGCCGGAAACCGCATCTGCACCATATAAAGCAGATGAAGGACCATACACAATCTCTACCTGCTCTGCCAGGTTAACCGGATAATTTTCCATGACCGGTAATGCCTCATTCGTAGGTGATGATATCTTTATCCCATCCAATAGTATGATGAAGTTTTGCTGTCCTTGTATGCCTCGTATAGTTACGCTATTTCTGGAGTCCGTATATATTTTATCGTCCAGTTTTATATCAGGCAGATCAATTATCATATCAAGTAAAGACTGGTAACCCCGCAATTTTATTTGTTCACGGGTTATAACTATCACAGTTGCCGGGGCCTTCTCCAGTTGCTGTAGTGCTTTACTTACCGTACTCACATTTATATTTAGTAGTTCTTTCAAACTTAATGACCCTATCCGGGATGTATCATTTTGACAATATCCTTTATAAGGGTTTAGTAAAAGAAGAAGAATACATACCAATGATGCGTACCTGTGGTTTTTTATCATTTTGCTGGTTTTGTCGTTATTATTTTATTACAGTTCCTAAGTTCAAAAGTTCAGAGGCTATCTTCAAGCCCCTTTGGTCAATATTGCTTTTATTAAATTCCAGTTTTAAATGATCATCTACTATAATAAAGTTGATACAGGCCCCTTTACGAATAAGGCCATTATTTTCTGAAACAATTAATATGGGTTTACCTTCAGTGACAAGAGCAATTCGTTTTAAACGTCCGCTTGCATTTTCAGTGATAATAAGTATATGACAGTTGTAGCTACCGGCTTCAGAAGAATAATTGTTGACTATTATGCGTTGATCACCTACTTTTTTTTGTGCAGTGTATAATTTCAATTCATCGTATAGAGGCGATTCTCCGATAATACCAATAATAAAATCACCGGCCTTCTTGCTTTGAGGCCAGTCGACATACTTGGTAAAACGATAAATTATATTTGCTTGTATGTTGTAATTATCTGCTGTCTGAGCATTCGCTTTTAAGAGAATTGATAAGGTAAATATTAAGGTCGAAAATATTTTTTTTGATCTAATATTCAATACATGTGTGTTAACAAAAATATGAAGTGAATAACAAATAAAAACACTTATTGTAAATAATATCTTAATAATGAATTATTAACAAAGATAATAAAAAAGAATGAAAAATAATTATAAATATTAGTAGGGGTAGATCTTCTTAAAATATTCAGACAAATTATTTACTGTTTAAGATACCTCTTCCCTCCTACAAATGTATAAGGATACCAGTCTCAACTATATGATCTAAAACAGATCATTGCATGATCGTAGTCAGTTATATGCTGGCCATAGTCAAAGATCGTGGCGTGATATTTAGGCCATCTTCATAAACACCAATATCATGGACCTCACAGGCAATAAATATTTCGTCGATTTTGGCATGGCCAAGGCCATATTGCATATATGGAGTGAGTCACGACTATCTTTCACCATTATAGAAAAAGACGACAAACAGGACAATACTACCGAAACAGTAGCCGTAACAATAACAGAGCTTCGACCAGCACTCTATCTGCTGACCTGGAAAGAAAGCAACGGCAATACAGTAACACAGGTGCAGGACCACGAAAATGAGCTCATCTATTCCAACTGGACGCTACCCGATGGCACCTTTAATAATGTGACAGGCAGTATAAAACTGCTGCATGAAGAGGAAACCATAGGTACACCTTAAACTTGAGGATGTATTGCTGATGGCCAAAGTGCATTTTCTTCAATTGCTAAGATACCCTGGATTTTACAATTGCTATTATAGCCAGGCCGAAAGAAACGATGGACGCTATGGTACGTATGGTATGCCACCTATTCCAGGAAACTTCGAAGAGCCCCCGCATAGTTGTTAATTCAGCTTTAGTAGCGGTGGCAATATTGAAGAAGGTCAGCTGGTTATTCAGCGGCACATTGCCGAACATAGTAACCCCCATAACACCAATAAAGTATACAAGTGTAGCTGCGAGAAAATAATAGAAGGCAGTGGTATTGCCCTGCCTGTATGTAAGCCATGTGGTGACGGGCAGCAACAAAAGGCAACCCATAAAGCTGGTGAAGAAATAAAGGTTCTGGATGGCTTTATTGATAGATTGAAATGCAAGCAGGTAGCTATCATCAGGCAGGCTGCCCAAGCCTTTGGTCACAGAACAATCGTAACTATAAAGCAGGCCGGCAACAAGCCCGGTGAGCAGTACGCATAGAACCTGGATGATCAAGATCGCTTTCATGTTCTGGTAATTTAATGATAGACAGTAAGTAAATTTAATCATTAAATCGGCAACGAACATTATTCATGATAACAATCCGGCAATTGCTGTTTTGTTCTCTGAGCTTCCTCTTTCAGGCTATCCAGCCCCGGCAGAAGCAATAAACCGTTCAGAAAATATAGCATGCAGTTAATAAACCGTAGCGCTTTTTATTAAGTGGCAATAATCAGGTAATTTCATTCTTTACTGTGCTTATGAAACTGCTATTATTTATCCTGTTATTGCCTGCATGCCTGGGCGCGCAAACCATTACCACTGTTGTGGGAACAGGCACTGCCGGTTTTGGCGGTGATGGTGGTTCCGCTGCTACTGCCCAGCTGCATCAACCTTCAGCTATTGCATTTGATAAGCATGGCAATATGTATGTGATAGACGGCTACAGCTATAGGGTAAGGATGATCAATACGACGGGCATCATCAATACTATTGCCGGTACCGGTACCATTGGCTCCGCAGGCGATGGCGGGCCGGCCACTGCTGCCGAAATAGAACCACTAAGCATAGCTACCGATTCTTCAGACAATATATACATTACTGAGACAAAGCGTATCCGTAAAATAGATGCCGCGGGCATCATCACTACCATTGCTGGCACAGCTACACTGGGGTACAATGGCGATGGGATATCAGCCACCACAGCAAAACTGAGCGCTCCCTACCTGGGCTATGCAGATGGTACAGGCGCTGTCATTTTCTCTGACAAAGACAATAATCGTATCCGTAAAGTAGATGCTGCAGGGACCATCTCTACCATTTATGGCACAGGCATAAGTGGCAGTGATGGAGATGACGGCCCAGCAACAGCGGCAAGGTTCATAGATCCTTATTTCCTGTATCGCAGTGCTGCAGGCGATATATATGTACCTGATCCTTCTGCACGGCGAACACGAAAAATAGATGCTGCCGGCATCATTACTGCCTTCGCTGGCTATGGCGCCGGCGGCAGTGGCGGAGGCGATGGCGGCCCGGCCACCAATGCAGCTGTAGCATCGGTCACCAATGCAGTAGTTGACGATTCCGGCAATGTATACCTGTGCCTGAGCAATGCCAACAGGATAAGAAAAGTGAACACAGCAGGTATCATATCGGCAGCTATAGGCTCCGGAACCGCAGGCTACAGTGGGGACGGTGGCCCGTTATTGGCGGCAGAGCTAAACGCTCCGGCACATATAGCCATGTATAAAGGCAACCTGTTCATAGCAGACAAGTACAACAACTGTATCCGCAAAGTGGGCTACAACGTTCCATTGCAGGCGACAGGTATAGTAAATGAAACAGGGCATACAATACTATACCCCAACCCGGCAACAAACGAAATAATTCTGAGCAGCAAGACGGCCATAACTAAAGTAGTGATTATAAATATGGCGGGGCAGGTAGTAGCAATGCACAACTATAATACAGGATGGGCAGGTAATAGAGTAACCATCGTCACACACGACCTGGCACCCGGGCTGTATGCCGTTTGGATGAATGATGTGTATTCAGGAAGGTTTGAGAAAAACCAGTAAGAAGTTTATAGTGTACTCCTGAATTTATTCAGACAGTATCTCTTCTTCCACCGGATCTACCTTGAAAGTGAACTTGCGCTGGGAAATATAGCTCAGCACAGCAGTAATAATACATACAAAGGTATATGATACCGTAGGATGCTCCGGATTTGTAAAAGCAAAGAAGCGTACCAGCAGGTAACTTATGATAATGAAGCTAATGGTAGTAAGTCCGTAACGGAACAACTGAACACGCCCATGTAATTGCGACTCGGGGAAGACAATGTACCGGGACATGATGAAACCTGGAGGGAAGCTAAAGCAAAACGCTATCATATAAGCGGCCACCTCCGGCGAAATGATAAAGTTGCCATATACATGCACCGATTGCTTATGCAATACAAAATTGATGGCCAGGAATTGAATAAATATGTTCAAAACTGTGTTAGTACCCCCACACGCAAGATAGCGAAAAGTGGTTGTGGGTATTAACTTAGCAAAAGGCTTATGAAAAAAATCAATAATGCCTACTATAATATGTCTGGCAGCTTTCAGCAAATACAAAAAAATTAGTTGCAAAGGTAAGGTATTCTCACATGTATTTAACGCAAAAAACGGAAATAATGTATAATCAGTTGGTAAAATATACCATAACCGGGAAATGATCGCTGTAACCGTTTATCCAGTGAGTGCCTGCAAATGATCGGCGGGGTTCGCCATCGTGGCCTTTATAGTGATCTACGATGAAATCCGGCTTTACAATGGCTGCCTTGCCGTAATGCAGTTTATGATTCGTGTTTTGCAGGAAAGCGCCCGAAATAATTACCTGGTCGAACAGGTTCCAGCTATGCTTAAAGCTTTCTGTGCCACTTCCGCCTTTGTAAATAGCAGCCCATGGATCATATAACACTGTCAGCGTCACCTTATTTTGGTCATCTTTTGCACCGAGTATGTTAGCGATACTGTTATCACCGGGATTATCGTTCAGGTCGCCCATCACTATTACTTTTGCATTCGGGTCTTGTTGCATGATGGCACTAATGGCGTCTTTGTTCACCCAGGCAGCAATAGCGCGCTTATCATCACTTGCATCTTCCCCTCCCCTGCGCGATGGCCAATGATTGACGAACACGTGTACAGTATCACCAGCCAATATACCATACACATGCAGCACATCGCGCGTCACAGATCTTCCACCATCTGCAGACAGGTCTACATGCAAGGGCTCTGAGTGCAGCACACGAAACAGTTTAGGGTTATACAGCAACGCTACATTTATACCCCGCGGATCAGGCCCATTATACCATTCATACTTATAATTGCGGCGGGCAATTTCGGGCTGTCTGGAAAGATCATTCAATACTGTGCTATTCTCTACCTCTGCCACCCCTATAATAGCGGGGCCATCACTACCGTCCATACCCTGAATAACAGTGGCTATGTTGTGGAGTTTTTGCTCGTATACCCTTTGTGTATAGTGATATTTGCCATTGGGAGTAAAATCATCGTCGTCTTTCGCAGGATCATCAACCGGATCGAAGAAATTCTCGCAATTGTAAAAGGCTACGGTAATAGCATGGTCATTATTCTTTTGTATACACCCTGCAAGGCCTGTAAAAGAGGCAATAGCAACGAGTAATAATAATGTACGCACCTGCATGGTTTATCTTTAGGTTATTCGTCTTTTAAGTCGGAAATTATGTTTAATTTTCACAAAAATACATATCCTTATGGCAATCAAAGACGGATTAATAGCAGAACTACAAATGGAAGCAGCATCTACACGCAAGATGCTGGAGCGCGTACCGGCAGACAAGAACGACTGGAAGCCGCACGACAAATCAATGAAGATGGGCAACCTGGCCGTGCATGTGGCAGAGCTGCCAAGCTGGATAGGCTTCACCATGAACGCTGATGAGCTGGATCTTTCAACAATGAATTACAAGCCTACCATACCAGACAATAACGCAGACCTGCTGGCAAAGCTGGACAACACAGTAAAAGAAGCAGTTGAAGTATTAGGCAAATCTGATGATGCAGAGTTTCAGAAAATGTGGACACTCCGTAACGGCAGTCATGTGATATTCACGATGCCTAAGATAGCTGTTCTTCGCTCTATGGTATACAGCCATCACTACCACCATCGTGGTCAGCTGAGCGTATACCTGCGCCTGCTGGACATCCCGGTACCGGGCATGTATGGGCCAAGCGCTGATGATATGGCAGCTATGGCTGCTGCACAGGCTACCGCTGCTGCTAACTAATAACTTCAGAAGTATTTGATAACATAAAGCGGCTATAGGCCGCTTTATTGTTTTATAAAACAGTCATGCGGAAACCTGCCAGCCAGTTGATACCCGGCATAGGGCGGCCATTCACTATTTCATAGCGTTGGTCCCAGATATTATTTGCCTGGGCAGTGAGCAGTAAAGAATGCCCATGTAGCATAAGGTTATACATCAGCATCAGGTTACCTGTTTGATAGGGCATTATATATTCCGATTCATCGGTGCTCACAAAACGGTATCCTGTATAGGTCTGATTGTAGTTTACTGATATCTGCTTATAGCCAAATCCAATGTTGGCCTGGCCGTTATATCTTGGGGTATAGGGTATCTGTTTGCCTTCGCTGCCATCATTGGGTATATAGCTGGCGACAGTAGTGGCAATGGTATACGAGGTGTTTACCCCGATATGAAAATTCCATTTACCCATAGTGCATGTAATGTTGTTCTCAGTTTCAACACCCCTGCTGTGCACCTCTGCTATGTTATGCGGTGTCCATATAGCGCCACCCAGCCATACTATCCAGTCGTGAATATTACGGTTGTATACAGACAGATCGTGAAGGAATGTGAAACGACCTGCTTTAAATTTTAACGTATACCCGGCATCTTCGTTCCAGCCCTGCTCGGGTTTCAGGTCAGGATTACCACCGGGAAAGTAGTATAACTCATTAAGCGTAGGCGCACGATAGGTGCGCTGGGCATTTGCCCGCAACACCAGCCACTCAGTAAGCGCAAAAGAAGCATCAGCACCCGGCAGTAAAAAGCTCTGGGTATTGATCTGTTCGCCACGCGCATTAATGGCTACGCTTAGCCGGTCATTGAATCGTTTAATATTGTAAGCGCCTGCCAATGCAGCCTTATCCTGGTGCCTGATAATATTCGTTGACGGTGGAATAAGCCATGAGAGCTGCACAGGCGAGAACAACAATAGTTGACCATACCTGCCCCACTGTTTGCGCCAACCCAATTCCTGGTAATACTGGTACACATTATTATCAGAACGCAGCATAACTGCGTCATCCCTGTAGCGCACCTCATCTTTTATGAAAGACGATTTCGCATACCATGTATTTTTCTCTGTTTTCCTGTTCCAGTCTGCAAGCAATCGTAATGAACCATCGGTTTGTTTCTTATCAGATGAAGTTTCAAATAATGCAGGGGGCAGCTCACGTCCATACTGCTGATACCAACCTGAGATACTCACTGTGTTGTTGGCGTCTATTTTGTATGCTGCACGTAACATTGCAGCACCGCTTTGCAGGCTGCCATTTGGCATTTTTGTTGTGATACCGTTATGGTCGACATACGAGAAATTATTCTGCGCGCTTTGCGCAAACACATTAGCAGACAGATACCACCTTTTAAAAGAGGCACTACCCTTTACGCCACCCATGTATTGCCCGAAACTACCGCCACCGCCACTTACAGAAAGTGTTCGTTTCCCCGAATCAAATACGGGCACTTCATGCTCCAACAGCAATGCGCCACCTACGTTACCGCTACCCCATAGGGCAGCGGAGCCACCGTAAACAATATTTACCTTGCTCATGAACAGCACAGGCAGTGTGGACACGTCTGCTATGCCCAGAGCAGCGTTCTGAATAGGCACACCATTCCACAGCACTGTGCTCTGCGCAGCAGATGACCCGCGGAAGTTGAGCGTGGCTAAACCGTTAAATCCGTAGGACTTCACAAATACGGGTACTTGCTGTGATAGCAGGCTGGCCATGTTTTGTAACTGGTATTGTTGTAGTGTGCTGCTATCTATTGTTTTTACTTTCTGTCCCGGTGAGAATTCGTTGACCTTTACCTCATTCGACACATGATGTGTGCCTTTTACTTTTACTTCCTTTAGCGTATCGCTTTTACGTTGGGCATACGCCTGCGCGCACAGCAATTGAATTGCTGTAACAACTATCAGTAAGATATGTTTGTGTGCTAGCATTACTTATTCAAAATAAAATTGCCCCGGGCCAAGACCTACATTAAAACTGTCTGTCTTAGCGCCATCCTGGCGAAATATGTATACACTGCCTTTTTGGGTAAATCCTTTAGGGTCTCCGGCATATATATATCCTGTAGACGGGTCTATACCTAAACCCCAAAAATACTGGTATTTCTTCGACTGTATAAATGCCTGTGCAGGTAATGCTGCGTCGGTGATGCCCATACGGTATATACCATTATTTGCAGTACCACCTTTATAATTTACCTCAATAAAATAGATCGTATCCTTTGCTTTATTAAATACAGGCTTTAAGGCATCTGCTTCTGAGGAGAATTTGTATGATGTCAGGATCTCGCCGGTAAGCGTATCCAGCCTTGTCAGGCTTGCGGTGCGGCCCTTGGTATGGTTACCTGCAAGCACCCAAAGCATGTTTCCTTTATCTGCCAGCACAGCCTGTGGCGCATAGCCAGCTATCTTTATGGTTTGCACTATCTTATCAGTAGTTACGTTTACTTTATATACACTATTGCAGGCTGTATCCCATGTGCAGATAATAGCACTGTTGTTATACAGGTACATACCTTCCGGATTCTGATGCGGTAATTCTATCGTCCCGGTAATGGTATATGTTTGCGGGTTAATGATGTAGACCTTGTTGCTATATAACGCAGATACATATGCCTTGGTAGCGCTTATGGATAATATATACCGTGGCTTAGGGATACTGATCGTAGCTACTTCCTTTCGGGTGATGGTATCCAGTACTACCACCTTATCTGAGTTATTGATGCAGAGAAAGAATTTGCCGCCTATGCGCACCATGCTCTGGAACACATCGCCCAGCGGCTGGCTATTGGCACTTTTATAAAGATCCCCGTAAACACTGTCTTTGTCGGGCTTGTATAAATAGAGCGTAGCATCACCGTTGCCGTAGTTGCCTTCGCATATTATATACACGTTCCTTAAGCTATATGGGATATTATTGACCGGGGGCTGTGGCTTGTCCTTGACACAGGATGCCATACAACAACACAGTATAAAGATCAGCGCTTTGTAACTTTTTCTACCCATTTGTTCCCGTTGGCATCACGCAATGTAAGGTAATACATACCTGCCGGCAATTGCGTTACAGCAATATTTGTTGTATTTGCATGAACCTCTGTTTGTAAAACCTCTTTGCCTGTTATTGTACTTAAAACAGCGTGAAGCTCCTGCGGTACAGTACCGTTTATAGCAATGGTCAGTTTATCAGTGGCCGGATTAGGATATGCCTTTACAGATATATTGTCCGTAAGCATATTGATACCTGTGTGGTCTATAACAGGTACCTGGTGTATCACACCTACCGCATCCAGATCGAAACCACCTGTTGCAAATTGCGTAGGGAAAGGATCATTAATGATATGGCCGTTGATATCGTGGGAAGCACGATTGCCCAGTGTGCCTATAACATCAACCACGCGCACATGGGTAATGTTACTGATGTCGAGGCCCGGAGAATCTGCAAGCTCCTGCAGATCGAACGGCGTGCCATAGTTACTGATGTACTTACCCGCAAGGTTATTCAGAAGGTTGGCATACATGTATACCCCCGATCCGGGTATCTGAGTATTCAGATCGGTATTTGAAGTAGCCGGGAAGCGTACATAACGAGCGCCATCAGAGCTTACTTCTACAAATGCCAGCTCCAGGAATGCCTGCGAGTCATTGGCTGAATTCGGGAAACCATTTTCAAATATGGCAAAGTCTGCACCTGCGCCATCGTATATAGGCGAAGCAAAGGTGAGCGTAGCTACGCCGCCATCGCCAAGGCTTACTATATAGTGATCTACAGAACCAAGCGCGTTACTACTGTCACCTATAGTGACAGTGCCTAGTGAAGGGGTATCAACATTCAAATATCCTCTTGACAGCACACACTGCGTGGCCCAGCCTGTAAACAAGCTACTTGACGCCTTTATAGCAGTGCTGCCCGGCACTCCTGCCTGTGGTGCAAATTGCGCCATAGCAGGAGTACCGAAGCAGGTAGCCAAAAGAATAATGAATAATAGCCTCATTGTTATTGCTTGATAAAGCGTGTTGTTGCCGTGTTATTATTACCTGACAATGTGAGCAGGTAAACGCCTGCAGGCAAAGTTGCGGTATTTATTTCAGTATGCGTACCTGCAGTAGTGCCGGTATACACTACGCCGCCTGAGATACCGGTAACAGTAATGTGCTGAAGACTGCTCTCCGTCCTGTCTATATACAGTACATCAGCAGCAGGATTAGGATATATTTTTGCTGTTGCAGCTACTGCGCTGTTTACTGCCAGGATCGGTGGTATTACCGCGGGTGCATCAGTAGTTGTGAAGTTATCTATACAGAAGTATGCTGGTGTGTTCATACCGAACATGCCATTATCGCTTGATGTCAGCGACAGTTCCAGGCTGTCTACATTACCCAGTGGCAACAGGTCAACCCACTGCCATGTTTTCAGTATGTAATTATCAGCCGGGTTAGGGAACAGGAAGTCTGCAAGGTAAAGGCCCACTGCGCCCGGCTGCAATACGCCACCGGAATAACCCTTTACTGTAAGTAGGTACCAGTCGCCATTGTCAAATTTCTTACTAAAGAAATCGCCATCGCGCATGCTGTTGTATGCATAGGTGCTGTTAGTGGCATAGAATCCTTTTACCGGGCGACCAAGAGCGCTGTCCCTGAGTATGATCCTCATTTTTGGCTCATAGGTAACCGGATCGCTGCAATGCGCCATCAGGTAGTTTCCTGATCCGCCATAGCCTTTTGCAGCTTTGGCAGAATACTGGTTGAAGTAGCCATCGGTAACACTATCGCTCATGTTGGTGTATGCAAAGCCTGTGCTCCATATACCACCATAAGACGTATCATAAATGCATGGGAAGTGGGCATTACCGTCGTTGAAGCCTACATCAGTACCTGATGCAGTATAGTTAACATAGAAAGTATCTGCTTTGGAAAGGTGCAGTGTGTCGAATGTGGCAGTTGTTTGTGCCTGCAGTGCTGATGTACCCAGTACAAAAGCAGAGAATAACAATGTAAATGTGCGCATATTAGTTATTGGTTTAAAAAATTACTATTCCAAAATTCTAATGCAGCAACGGGTGTAAAATCAGATACAGAAAAAAGCCGGGTGTGCCCTGCCTCCATCTCATCTGTGCCTTTCTTCCCGAAAGCAGCGATAAGCCGGGTTTTACCGGTTGCAGTGGCAGGTCTTCTGACTTACTCCACCTTTTTGCGCCTTCCCATCCCTTAGGAACAGTGGCTATACAGGAAGCAAAAAGGCTGTATATGGAGCTTACAGCATCGGGTAATGTCCGGGATTCTCACCCGGTTCCCTTTTCATCCCGTCCGAGGACGGGAACCATTGTGGTGCAAAAGTAGGGAGTAATAGTGAAAAATGTGCAATTTATTTTGTGATGATGTCGTTTCCGGTTATAAACCGGTTCACTTGTGTAGGCACAGGTCGGCTGCACTCATTGCTCTGCTACAGACCTGCGCCAGTGAGGGAAACCCCATCCCTAAAGGGAGCTATTATTACATACTCAGTACTATAATAGGTTCGGCATGATTACTTTAGCAACAGCTTAATGGCATTGTAACGTAATGCCTATCGGCAGCAATCGAGTGCCGAAAAAAGGAGACTCGGTTGGAACTCAGAAATGATGAAATGCTATCACTCCATATCAGTAAGATCGACCTGTTTAAGGCCCTCTGTAGCCGGGCCGTTTAGCACGTGGCCATCAATGTTATAGCGGGCGCCATGGCAGGGGCAGTCCCAGCTCTTTTCTTCGCCGTTCCAGTTCACTATACAATAGGCATGCGTGCATACAGGACTCAGTGCATGAATACTGCCATCTTCACCACGATAAACGGCGAGTCGCTCTCCTCTGAATTCAACTATCTCACCGCTGCCCTTTCTCACGCGCTTCAGGTAATCAACTTCATGATCTGTGAACCTTGAAGCCACGAACTGGTAAACTACGTCTGCATTCTCCTTTACAAATTCTGTGAACCCTGCTACAGGCTTTAGCCTCGACGGATCAAAGAGCTCTTTGTATTTAC
>JAOQAP010000005.1 GCA_025963465.1 Flavipsychrobacter sp. | reverse complement strand
GTTCAATATCCAGAAGTATAATGATGCGGTAATAAAAGGCAAGCAACAATTCTCTGACCTTGACCTTGCCCGCAGAAAAGCCAAAAATATAAAGTGGAAAGTAATAGAGAACCTGGACAAATACCTGGAGCAGTTTGAAAAGAACTTTACTGCCCGGGGAGGGAAAATAATATGGGCAGAAACTGCCGAAGATGCCCTGCAGGAAATACTGGCAATTTGTAAGGAGAAGAATACAAAACAGGTGGTGAAGGCGAAGTCGATGGTGACAGAGGAGATACACCTGAATGAGTTCCTTGCAGAAAATGGTATTGATTCGGTAGAAACAGACCTGGGAGAGTACATACAGCAGCTGGATGGTGAACCACCATACCATATAGTAACACCCGCCATGCACAAGAGCAAGGAAGATGTGGCCAGGCTGTTTCATGAGAAACTGGGTACGGCACCTAACCTGACCCCGTCTGAAATTACCATGATAGCCCGCAAGAACCTGAGAGCAAAATACACAAGCGCCGAAGTAGGTATTACCGGTGGTAATTTTTTACTTGCAGACATAGGCGGTGTATGTGTAACAGAGAATGAGGGCAACGGGCGACTAAGTACAACATTTCCTAAAACACAGATATCTATAGTAGGTATAGAAAAACTATTGCCTTCTATTAATGACCTGCAGCTGTTCTGGCCGCTTCTGGCCACATATGGCACAGGACAAAATCTTACGGTATACAATACAATATTTACCGGCCCTAAGAAAGCCGATGAAACAGATGGCCCGGAAGAAATGTATGTGATATTGCTGGACAATGGCCGTACCAACCTCTTACGCAAAGAAGTGCGGGAGAGCATGTACTGTATACGCTGCGGATCTTGCCTGAATGCCTGCCCGGTATATAAGAACATAGGCGGCCATGCGTATGGCGCTACCTATAGCGGCCCTATAGGCGCGGTAATAACCCCGCACCTGCAGGGTATGGAGGAATACAAGCATTTAAGCTACGCATCGAGCCTGTGTGGTAACTGCACGGAGGTATGCCCGGTAAAGATAAACATACACGAAATGCTGCTGGAGAACAGGAGCATAGCAACAACCGAAGGGCTGAACGGATTTAAAGAGAATATTACATGGAGGCTGTGGCGCGATGCCATGATGAGCCGCAGGATCATGAACCTTGCCGGCCCCGGCATGAAGGATAAGGTAGTGAACAAATTGTTCAGCGATACATGGGGCAAGCATAGGGGCGAACTGAAATTCGCGGAAAAGTCTTTCAACAAGATGTGGAAAGACAGGCAAAAAAACTAACACGCTTATGGAAACTATAGTTGTATATAGCCCCGGGCACAGCGAACGTCTGAAGTTTACTTTAGACTGGCTGCTGAAGGAGCGGTTGCAACTGCATTATAAAATAGTGACCAGCGAAGAAGAAACGAAAGGCCTCCCGTTTTTTATAGCTTACGGCAAAGTATTGCCAAACAGCCTTTCTATACCTGATACAGGTTTGCTTTGGCAGCAGGGCGTGCAGCAGCATGAGCCACAGGCAGGCGCATGGAAAGATATACCTACACTATATGCTGTGGATGATGAGCAGTATAGCCTGCCTTTTGATATATGCTCGGCCATATTTTATTTACTATCCCGATACGAAGAGTACTATCCATACAAGGCAGATAAACATGACCGCTACCCGGCCACGAACAGTATACTGCATAAGAAAGGCTGGCTGCAACGGCCACTGGTAGACGAGTGGGTATGCGCGCTGAGAAAACAGGTGCTATCGGCGAGTGGGATGCATATGTGCGAAACGCATTTCCTGTACCAGCCTACCTACGATATAGATATGGCCTACTCGCACCTGCATAAAGGCATGGGGCGCATAATAGGTGCCTATATCCGTGCTTTTGTGAAGTGGGACGTGAAGCAGATCAATGAGCGGATACAGGTATTGAAGAAAAAACAAAAAGACCCGTTCGATTCGTTTCGCTGGCTGCGGCAGCTGCATAAGGAATATGACTGTAAGCCGGTCTATTTCATACTGTCTGCCTTCAAAACAACAGCCTACGATAAGAACATACACCCGGAGCATCCTGCTATGATGCGGGTAATAAAAAACCTGGCGAAAGAAGGGACGATAGGGATACACCCGTCGTATTATTCTGATAAGGATGATATACTGAACAAGGAAAAGAAAATGCTGGAGCATATATCTTCGCGTGTTACACATATCTCCCGCCAGCACTATATAAAAGTAAAGACCCCCGCCACTCAGCGCCGTCTTATAGAGAACCATATAAAGGACGACTATAGCATGGGCTATGGTGCCTATCTTGGTTTCCGGGCCGGTACGGGCAATTCATTTCAATGGTATGACGTGGAGCAGGAAACTATTACAAAGCTTCGCATTCATCCATTCTGCTTTATGGACACAACAGCGTATTATGAAGGAGGTCTTTCGGTAACAGACGCATTTATAAAGCTGGACGAGATGAGCAAACGCCTGGAGCAGACGGGCAGCACACTGGTTACTATATTTCACAATTTCTCGTTGGGTACAGCTAATGAGTGGAGAGGCTGGCGGCAGGCCTATGAAACATTTATGCAGGAAAAAATGGAGCTGTCTCATTCGCAGCACAGCATTACGGCACGCATGTGATAATGTGTTATTTCCTTATAAACACCCTCGTGCCGATACCTGTAAAAGTGTAAAGCTCTTCTATATCACGATTCTTCAGGGCTATGCAGCCATCGGTCCAGCCTACGCCATTCTCTATCATGTCATCCCCTCCTTTCCACATGCCGTGTATGCCTATGTCGCCGCCTATGCGTGCTGCCTTTGGCAGGTTGCCGCCATCCTTCAGCCTGTTGAAGCAGGCCATGCAGGAATCATTAGGATAGTTCAGCTGAAGGAACTTGTCGTATTTCGAATTCGGATTCTTGTTCTTTATGGTGAACCAGCCTTCCGGCGTACACCTGTCGCCTTCCATTTTTTTATTTTCCAACGGCTTAGGCCCGAAGACGGCTTTGTAATACCGGATCATCTTCCGCCGGTAATAGACCTCTACATTATACTTCGATTTGTTGACCACTATTAGGACAGAATCTTTATTCAGTGTGTCGGGATTTATAGGTCTGTGCAGGTTGATGGCGGCTTTGGGCGGTATTACCAGTGTTTCTATCATTTTATTCCGGCCCTGCTCATACTGAACGGTGCGCACAGTATTCCCTTTGGCATCTTTGTGTTCTTCCAGTACCCTGTAGTTGGTAGGTGCAGGCGGCTCATTGCCTTTTACCTGTGCACGGCTGTGCAAAGAGATGCTACATAACACCAGTACAATGACCCATATCCCACCTAACCTGTTCATCCTGTACTTCGGCATGCCTATCTGCTTAGTTGCTTGTATTCTGCGTAAGAGATCATGTGATAGTCGGCAGGTATCCTGAACATAGCGGACTCTATTGGTCCTTGTTCTATTTTGTCAATATCGAATTGCATCACCATATTGTTCTCGTCCTTGTAAGAAAAGTTGGTAGGTAAAAACTTAGCATCAGGGAAACGCTCAAAGGTGATGGCCTGAGAGGGGCTCCAGTCTTTGGTATATACTATAGCTTCATTAGTACCGTCCTTATAATTGATATTGCCTTTGTAAGAAGCGTAGCCGGCGATCAGCCTGTTGTTCATGGTCTCATTCTTTATTGCATAGCCGCTGAATTTTTCCTGTTTCTTCTGCATTTCGTCCATATTCAGCTGTATTGCGTATTTTTTATTGCCTCTTGCCTGGAGCGAATACACCTTGCCGGTAAGGCAGTTGAGGATCACCACATCTTCATAGCCATTGCTCAGTTTCAGCTCCTTACGTATCTCTGCACCCTTTATAAGGAATGTGTAAACACCTGTCACCTCTTTATGGTCTGCAGATCGTATGGCGACATTATAGACAATAGTTCCTTCCGCAAAAGGCTTTTGGGCGCGGGACGGAATGCCTGCAGCTATGAGCAACAATAAAAAAGCGAATACTTTGTAACTCATAGAAAAAGGACTTGTGAACATTGGCGCATCTGCGTGTGCAGGGGATGCGATTTGTTTTCGATACAAATTACCATATTTATAACAATTTCAACACGTTTTTCGCTGATTTATTATCAGTGGTGCGGTTTTAGAAGGGTTAAAATGTGTAAATTGCTAAGCTTATTAATTGCGAATAGTATTATGGACCTGAGAAATAAACTGAAGCGGTCTGGTGGCTTCCTGGCCGGTGTAGCGCTTACCGCAACCGCATTCTTCTTTATACATGGAAAGACGAGCGATCCCTATTTTGAAATATCCAAGAACCTGGACATATACGCAGACCTGTTCAAAGAACTGAACACTTATTATGTGGACCCTATAGAGCCGGGCAAACTGGTGAAGACAGGCGTAGATGCAATGCTGGAAGACCTGGATCCGTATACCAATTACATTACGGAGGCGGACATAGAAGACTACCGCTTTATGACCACCGGTAAGTATGGTGGCATAGGCGCCAGTATGCGCAGGAAGGGCGAGGAAATATACATAGGCGATGTGTATGAGAACAGCCCATCGCAAAAAGCAGGCTTGCACCCCGGCGATTTGGTAGAGGCTATAGATAACCAGCCGGTAAAAGGAAAAACAGTAGATGATCTCAGCTCGCTGCTAAAGGGTACGCCGGGCACACAGATCAACATGAAAATAAAGGATGCATTTACCAATACTGTAGTGCAGAAGTTGATCACACGCGGGGAGATAGAAATATCCAGTGTGCCGTACTATAGCCTTGTAGGGCCACAAAATAACATTGCTTATGTGCGCCTCACCCAGTTCACGCAGGGATGCGGACGCCAGGTAAGGGATGCTTTTGACAGCCTGAAGAGAGCGCAGCCATCGCTGAAAGGATTGGTGCTGGATCTGAGGAATAACCCCGGCGGACTTCTGGAAGAAGCAGTGAACATCTGCAATATTTTTATAGACAGGGGCCAACTTGTGGTAAGCACCAAGGGCAAGATACAGGACATGGACAAAGACTATAAGACCAACGGCCCGGTATGGGACAAGGACATACCGCTTACCGTCCTGGTCAATCACTCTTCTGCATCAGCATCGGAGATAGTAGCTGGCACTGTGCAGGACCTGGATCGTGGCGTGATAATAGGTGAGCGCTCTTACGGTAAGGGACTGGTGCAGGTAGTAAGGCCGCTGGGCTTCAATGCAAAACTGAAACTGACCATAGCAAGATATTATACCCCAAGTGGCCGTTGCATACAGGCTATAGACTACGCTCACCGCAATGTGGATGGGAGTGTAGGTTATGTGCCTGATTCGCTGAAGATGTCGTATAAAACGAAAGTGGGCCGTACCGTGAAAAGCGGTGGCGGCGTAATGCCGGATGTGCTGGTAAAGGACGAGCCAATGAGTATGATAGCAGTGACCCTCTATACAAAGAACTACCTGTTTGACTACGCTACCGAATATGCCAGGCAGCACCCGGCAATTGCTTCTGCCAGTAAGTTTGCTATGACAGACGCGGAATTTAACTCGTTTTCGAAATGGCTGGAGAACAAGGACTACTCTTATAAAACGGAAACAGAAGCGGGCCTGGACTCTCTGAAAAAGATAGCTACGAAAGAGAACTATTACGACGGTGCCAAAGATGAGATAGAAGCGCTGAAGTCAAAACTATCGCATGATAAAAAGCAGGACCTGCTGAAACATAAGGAACAGGTAAAGGAAATGCTGGAAAATGAAATAGCATCCCGTTACTATTTTACACGCGGTCGTATAGCGCAGGGGCTGCAGTATGATAAGGAGCTGGATAAGGCACTGGCACTGATAGGGCAGACCGGGGATTATAATGCACTGCTGAAGGCAGGCAAATAATCTTAGCAGTCAATTTAAAACTATAGCGATTATCTTTGCTTATGTTCTCAAAAGAAGCGGTTATAAAGCAGGCGCTGGAAACCATCAGGTTGGAAGCTGAATCAGTAACTAAGCTGGCCGACTATATCAATGACTCCTTTCTTGAGGCTATACGTGTCATACACGAGTCTAAGGGACGGGTAGTGGTATCAGGTATAGGCAAGAGTGCGGTGATAGCGCAGAAGATGGTAGCTACGTTCAATTCTACCGGCACACCATCAATATTCATGCATGCGGCCGATGCTATACATGGCGACCTGGGTATGATACAGCCTGATGATGTGGTCATCATTATATCGAAGAGCGGCAACAGCCCGGAGATAAAGGTGCTGGTGCCTTTTATTAAGAATTTTGGTAACCCGGTTATCGCACTTTGTGGCAATGAGACTTCATACCTCGCCGTTAATGCCAACATCTTCGTCAACAGCACGGTAGAAAAAGAAGCCTGTCCTAACAACCTGGCACCTACCACCAGTACTACAGCACAACTGGTAATGGGCGATGCACTGGCAGTATGCCTGCTGAGCCTGAAGGGATTTACAGAAAAGGATTTTGCCCGCTACCATCCCGGTGGCGCGCTGGGCAAGCGCCTGTACCTGCGTGTAGCAGACATGAGTGATGTAAATGAAAAGCCTGCGGTAAAGCCGGATAGTTCGCTCAGAGAAGTTATTTACGAAATATCAGGCAAGCGCCTGGGGGCTACTGCTGTATTGGATGCTTCAGGCGCTATGCTGGGCATTATCACCGATGGCGACCTGCGTCGTATGCTGGAAAAGAATGAAAGCCCTGCTGATCTGAAAGCAAAAGATATACTGTCTCCAAACCCCAAGTCGATAGATGGTGATGAACTGGCTACAGAGGCACTCGCGATGATGCGTCAATATGATATTACACAACTGGTTGTGACCAAAGAAGGCCGTTACGCAGGTATACTGCACCTGCACGATCTTGTGAGGGAAGGAATAATTTAGAATATACTGCAATGAAAATAAGAATGGCCCCGGAAATATCGGGGCCATTCTTATTTGTAAATAACTTTAATTTTAGTGCATCGAAACATCGCATGTATCAGAACCGTATGTTATCGTCATGCTTATAGAGTGGCTACTTGAAGTAGCTGCAGCAGTACCATGACCGGTAAATGTATATCCGTTAGCCGACTGGGTAGGGATGAGCAATCTTCCGTCTATGCAGCTATACAGTGCGTAAACTGTGCTGTGTGATTTGCCGATATTTTTGAACCAGATCTTGTTTACTGTAGTTGCATCCGCAAATACAGTATCTACATACGATCCAAAGTTGCAGGTAGTATTCGAAGTATAATAAGTACCAACTATGTTATCAGTGCAAGACTCTGGTTTGGCCACCTTCAGGTTGAAATTGAATTTCTGTGTTCCTGCAGATCCTGTAGCAGTGATGGTCATAGGATAAGTGCCTTCAGCTGCTGCGCTTGTGAATGATGTATCATAAAAAGTGATAGCAGTAGAGAAGGTTGGATATCCTGAAGTGATCCAACGGTCATCTACCTTTATACCTGCAGGCAGATCAGACAAAGACAGAGTCACCTGTTTCTGAAAAGAATCCTGGAATTGGACAGTAATAAGCAATGTGGCTGTGCTCACGAATGCTGAATTGCCTGTCATGTACAGGTCATGTATGCCATCTATTGTGTATACTGGCAGAGTTACCGGGGTAACAGTTGTTGTTGAAGATTTCTTTTTGCAGGAGCCCATAGCTACAACTGCAATCGATAAGATCAATAATGCTTTTTTCATAATCTAAGTTGAGGTGCAAAAGTAAGCAACTCAACTTAAATTACAAAAATTATATTTTCTATTCGTTAATAGAACAGCGATAAAAATATTAAATAATTATTCCGGTTCTGTAGCGCTTACTTCTGCTGCAGCAGGTTGTTTTTGCTCTTTTTCTTCTTTCGGGGCAACGTCCTCATTGGCTAGTGCCAGTGTTTGTTGCCAGCGGGCTATGTTTTTAGTGCCCTCTTCTATCAGTTTTGCCAAGTGGCTGCGTAGTTCTTCCGCTTTTTTGCCGGGTGTTATATTCTCAATAGCAACCTTGAAGTCTGCTATTTTCTCTTCTTCCTCTTTTATGTCTTGGTGCAGTTTGGTCACCATGCCTTTAGCCTGCGCTATGCGTACGGCTTTCTGGTCTTCCGCATATTGTTTGCGTTGCTCACGGCTGGCATCCTTACGGGCAAAGAAGTTTTTACGGGCTGCATTCAGGTCTTCCCACATCTGCTCGCTATGTACACGGGGAACAGCACCTATCTTTTTCCATTCTTCCATCAGCTCGTTCATGAGCGTTGTGGTATCGCTCCACTGGTTGGAGTATTGCAATTTCTGGACCCGCTCCAGTATGGCCTTTTTCAGGTTGTAGTTACTTTCCAGGTCGGCCTTTATTATATCTGTATGCTTGCGCTTCGCATCAAAGAAGATCTCCTGGGCATCGGTATATCTTTTCCACAATTCATCTGCCTTTGCCTGCGGCACCCTGCCTGTTTTTTTCCATTCCTCCATCAGCGTGCCATATGCCTGTGCCGTAGCGTTCCATTCGGTACTATCCTTCAGTGCTTCAGCCTTCTCTACTATTGCCAGTTTTACTGCATAGTTAGCTTCCTGTTCTGCCTGCACTAGGTTATAGTGCTGTCTTTTACTTTCAAAAAAAGTGCTTTTGGCTGCAAGGAAACGCTGCCATAGCTCCTCATTCTTTTTATTGAGCGTATAGCCTATTGTTTTCCACTCCTCTGTAAGGCGGTGAAAAGTTTCGGTTGTTTTTTTCCATTCAGTAGAATGGGCAATGGACTCCGCCTGCTCTACAAGATCTATTTTCAGGTCCAGGTTTACCAGCAGGTCTTTTTCCTCCTCCTCGTGGTTGCGTTTCTTACGCTCCTGGAATGTTTTACGTGCCGCTTCTATCCTGTTCCACAACTGGTCGTTCCTTTGTTTATCCAGGTAGCCTGCATTGCGCCATACCTCGGCTATATCGCGGAATGCTTGTGCTGTTTCTTTCCAAAGGTCGCTTTCAGCAAGGCTTTCCGCCTGCTCGGCTATTTTTAGCTTGGCTGTATAATGCTCTTCGGTAAGTGTATAAATGGTATGCTCCCAGTCATGTATCAGCAGGGCAGGTTTTTGTATATCGCCCACTGCAGCTACCTTGTGCAGGAAGTCCTTCAGCGCTGCTACTTTGTCTGCAAGTTTCAGTTTGTCTTCAGCCGCCAGCCACTCTACTTCCATCTCCCGCACCTTTGACTCTACTGAAGCAAATTTCTCCTGTAAGGTCTTTAAGACTACATCTGCGTTTTCCGGAGACAGCGTAGCAATTTCCCGTTCTTTAATATTATTGCCTGCTGATAGTATAAGCGTTCCGTTATCAGTTACGCTATATAATTCTTTGCCTGCAAAAGATTGTTCGTTCCACCAGGTAATAAGATCAATGGTTTGTTCTTGTGACATAACACAATTGGTTTTAATAGAGATAACAACGCAGGGGACCATTGTAGTCCCGTGCGACATTACTGCAAGATAAACCTAATTGTTTATTTAAAAAAGGGGATATATATTAAATTACTGGTGCCCGAACACTTTTTTAAGCAGGTCGGTGACCCTTGCCGCCGGGTTCAGGCGGATCTTTGACTCTTCGTCAGCCACATATACAAAAACGCCGCTTAGTGCACGCTCTGTTACATAACCGGTAAGGTCAGGGTTGATCTTGGTATTGGTAGTGGGTAACCTGTTATAGATTGTGAATACTTCTGTCCAGTATTTCGTGGCGCTCACTTTATCCAGCGATTCTTCCACTATAGGGCGGAATGAAGCTGTGAGCTGGGCAGTTGTTTTTGATTTCAGGTAATTAGTAGCTGCATTATTGCCGCCTTTCAGTATGGACATACCATCAGAAATAGACATACTGGTAATGGCGTTGATGAATATTTGCACTGCTTTCTTCGATGCATCTTCTGCGCCCCTGTTCATGGCAAGTATTGCTTTATCTACCTGCGCGCCCATACCTATAGAGCGGAGTGTTTTTTCTACCTTCACAGCCTCAGGCGGCATAAGTATCTTTATCAGCGCATTACCAAAGAACCCGTTAATTACCGATACTTTGCTTGTAGCATTTTGTGCACCTATCTGCAACGCCTGTTTCAGCCCTGCTGTAATATCGGCATTGGTCAGGTCGTTCGATTTTGGCTTTTTATAGTCTGTTGCCGCTTTACGGGCATCATTTACATAGTCACGCAATGTTTGCGCCTGTGTTCCGCCGGTTATGGTCAGGGATAATGTGGTTGCTACAATTGCTTTTGTGATTATGTTCATAATTCGCTGTTTACTCAGTTATAAAAATACTAAAAATTAATTCCCGCCGCCATTACCTTTTTTGTTGCCTCCGTTCATACCGCCTCCGCCATTACCGCCATCGTCATCGCCACCTTCCTTCAGGTTTTTCTGCCTGTCTTCGTCATTTGGCTTTACCGGCTTCAGCTTATCATCCGATTTACGCTTACCTCCATTACCCCCTGCAATATTCTTGCCAAGATCTGATTTTCCGAAACGATAGGTAAAAGTAAGGTTCATGATACGGGTTTCCCTTACCCTGTTTATGGTCTCGCCATAGGCGGTCAGGTTGTAGTCTGTTACATATATATGTGTCTTCAGAATGTCTGAACAGTTCAATATCAGTGTCGCTTTATTTTTCCATAGGGTTTTCTTGAGCGCCAGGTCTATCCAATAAGTTTGTTTCAGGTTACCCTGTGCTATTACTTTTGGTGATTCATAATTGGCATTTACCTGGAAAGAGAAATTTTTAGGCAGTTTCAGGTTGGTGTTGATCTTGCCAAACCAGCTAAATCCGCTGTTGTTGGATAAATACCGGGAATATGTAGTATCGCCGTTACCTATTATCAGTTGGTTCTGGAAGAAGTTAAGATTTACCGTAGCGTCCCATATAGGCAATAGCTGTAAGTGCCCCGTGCCTTCAAGCCCATAAGTAGTACCTGAAGCAATATTGACCGGTTCAGTAAACAGGTTGCTTGGAGATACGTTGTATAATACAGCTTCCGCCGAATCAAGCGGGCGGGTTATTTTCTGTGTCAGGTTTTGAGTGTAGGCATAGTACGCGCTAAAAATAAAGTTGTTGCCCTTACTGTCATTCTTACTATAGTTGAATTCCACATTGTTAATGAATTCCGGCACCAGGTCAGGATTACCCCTGTTCACTGTGCTCGGGTTAGATACATCTACAAAAGGCAGCAACTGCATAAAGCCCGGCCTGTTCACACGGCGGCTATAGTTGAGGTATATGCTTTGCTGGTGTGGTAGCTGGTAGGAAATGAATACGGAAGGGAACAGGTTCACAAAGTCGTTTTTGAAGGTTGCGTACCGCGGCACGCGGCCATTACCATTATACTCCGCATCTTCCAGCCTTAAGCCTCCCTGGTAACTGAATTTGCCCAGCTGATCGCTCCAGTTCACATATGCGGCATGTGTTTGCTGGGTGTAGTTGTATACAGACAATAGGGTAGAGTCGGTTTTCCTGTTTGCATAATCGTTTGCTGCCCACTGCTGCGGATCGTTGCCACTGTTGAACCAATAGAGCTGTGATTTGAAACCAAGGCCCAGCTTGCCATTTTTTGTAAGCGGGTCTGTATAGTCGGCCCATATATTTACAGAGCTGTTGTTGCCGGTGCCGGGTGCTGTTTCCACATAAGTAGTGTCTTGCCTGCCGGGGTTATGCGTGGTGGTGGTATAGTCCTGGTAGCGGTTCATGGCGGTGTAGGCAAACGTTCCGTCAATGTTTATTTCTTCATCTTTCTTTTTGAATTTATGCTTGTAATCTACAGATGATGACGATGAACGTGGCCCGCCTGAAAAGCTACTGTACCTATACTGGCGCATCAGATCATTGCCCTGGTTGTGTGGGTGATCGTAGATATCATAGGTCGAATTGTCCCTGAACTTGAACTCCATCATGTTCAGGTTTTCAGTTACGGTCACCGAGTTGTTTTTGTCAAGATCATAGGTGGCTCCTATTGTATTAAAATTGCCATTGAACGAGCGCGGCACGTGCTCATAAGTGTGGTAAGACTGCAAACGCAAGCTATCCATATAGTCGCGTGTAGCATTATAATCCTGCCTGTCCGTGATCACATTGTTGAACGTATTATTGACCCGGAAGCTGCTGTTGAGAAATACGTTCCATTTGCCTTTGCGTGCATTAATGCTGAAGTTGCCATTGTACTTGTCGCGTGTGCCTGCACCCAATGTAGCAGAGCCATTCATACCGAATCGGCCATCTTTTTTTGTAATGATATTGATGATACCGCTTGTTCCCTGGGCATCATATTTGGCAGAGGGATTAGTGATCACCTCTACATTATCTATACTACTTGCAGGCAGGCTCTGCAGCGCGGAGTTCACATCTGCGCCCAGCATGGTAGCAGGCTTGCCGTCTATAAGTATGGTAACCCCGCTTTTACCGCGCAGACTTACATTACCGTCTGCATCTACAGATACAGCAGGTACGTTCTGCAATACATCGGTAGCGCTGCCTCCTGCGGTAGTTGTATTCTTCTCTACGTTAAATACCTTCTTGTCTACCTTCAGCTCCATTACGGCCTTCTCTCCCACAACGCTTACTTCTTTCAGCTTATTTTCTGTTTCGGCTATCTTTATCGTGCCCAGTTTTTTGTCAGGTTGACCTTCGGTCAGCTCTACATTAATGAACCTGGTGGCCATGCCTATAGATTCTATCCGCAGCCTTAATTTGCCAATAGCAGCCGGAGCTATATTGAACGAACCATCATCTTTAGACAGGTCTCCATTCACTACAGATGAGTCGCTGCGCAATAGCGTAACAGTAGCATAAGATACAGGATTGTTTTTTGCGTCTGCCAGTTTACCTGAAACGCTGCCCGTTTTTACAGGGCTACCCGGTTGTGCCAATACTGATTGGGTAAAAAATGCAAGGATCAGTATTACAACAGGAAAGCGGAATATGTACATATGTGTGGGATAATGGCAACAAAAGTGGCAGAAATATAGCAGAATAGCGCCTTTTTTAAAATAAAGAAATGTTAATGTCAACGGAGAGAGACATTACTAAGTAAAATAGCTGCCAGCCAGGGGGGGATTACTTCATTTTATAAAAGTGAACCGTATCATAATAAAATACAGGATTATTTATGTTTTTTGTGATCCGCTGCTTTAGCTCTGCCTGGTTAAGTGCCCGCATAGTTGTATCGTGAACAGTGGCAGTGGTCATTTTTGTAAAATCCGTATTTACCTGCAATATTCTGAGGAAGAAATAGCCGGCATTTGAAAAGTGAGCATCTTTGCCATTATTTTCCCAATAAGGAACATTGATGAACCGCGCTCCGTTTATTTTAGAGATATGAACGTTGCCTTCATAAGTTGGGTTTGTGCCTCCCCTGTTCCAGAAAAATACGTGATACTTGTCTGTAGCATATGAACCCCCTCTTACAACTTCATAATAATTTCTCTTGTCAGTATCTTCTTCAAATTTCCATTTACCTATCAGGCCATCTTCCAGATTTCCCATTGAAGGGGCATCGATAGGAAATTTTGCAACGCTTTTGCAACCCGTGGATAAGATAGTTGTAATTACAAATATGGCTAAGATGTATTTTATCATAGAATAGATTTACAATAAAAATACATGTTTTTTATGGATAGTGTATTCGTAAGCCTTACAGCCCTATCTTTTCTTCTGTCAGGTACACATTGCGGTCTGCGGCATTGCGCACTACCAGCTCAGCAATAAAGCCGGTAAGGAAGAACAAGGTACCCATGATCATTACCGGCGGAGCAAGGTAGAAGCCCACTTTGTGGGTAAGGCCAAAGCCTGCACCTTCTATAAGACGCTGAATAATGAGCCATGCTACAAGCACAAAACCTACAAGGAAGGTAAATGAACCCAGCGCACCAAACAGGTGCATAGGTTTTTTGCCAAAACGGCTCACGAACTGGATGGATAACAGATCGAGGAAGCCATTAATAAAACGCTCCCAGCCAAACTTAGATACGCCATATTTACGCGGGCGGTGCACGACTACTTTTTCCCCTATCTTTTTAAACCCTGCGTGTTTTGCCAGTACGGGTATAAAGCGATGCATTTCGCCATACACCTCTATGCTTTTCACTACTTTGCGTTTATACGATTTCAGGCCGCAGTTCATGTCATGCAGCTTTATACCGCTAAACCAGCGGTTAACACCATTATATAGCTTGGAAGGAAGGTTCTTTGTTATCGCATTATCGTAACGCACTTTTTTCCAGCCGCTTACCAGGTCGAAGCCGTCTTTGACGATCATGTCATACAGGCCGGGTATCTCATCCGGGCTATCCTGCAGGTCAGCATCCATAGTGATCACCACATTGCCGGTAGCTACCTTAAAACCTTCGTGCAGGGCAGGGCTCTTGCCATAATTGCGCTGGAACCGGATACCTTTCACGGTAGGGAACTGTGTGGAAAGCTGTTTTACCACGTTCCAGCTATCGTCGGTACTACCATCATCTATCATAATTATTTCATGAGAAAAATTATGCTCTTTGCACACACGTGTTATCCACGTTACCAGCTCAGGCAGTGATTCCTCTTCATTAAATAATGGTATTACGATAGATATGTCTAATTGCATCGGGTGCTAAAATACGGGTTTTATGATAAACGGCTTACTGGTAGGTCATTCTTTTTAACGATAAATAACCTTTAAAAATGATCGGAGGTTATTGGGGGCGCCCCTTTCTTTTTAGCCACCATAGCACCTATGAGCGAGAATATGGCGCCATAGAACAATGTACTCAGGAGAGAACCCGCGATCATCATCGGAATATAGAATTTTTTCATGATGCTCATTCCTGAGTCCATAGCCTCGTCGGTCATTTTTGGGTTTTTCGCCATGCTTTCGCGGGCTATTTCAAACGCTTTTTCTTTCATTTCAGGAAACAGGCTAGTGGAAGCAACAGCCCAGGCCACAACAATTATGGTGACGATGAGACATGCTTTAAAGCAATTGCCAAACACATTGCCGAATGTTACAAAACCGTCTTTTGATTTTGAATAAGCGATGGCATTAAGAATAATACCGATCAGGAAAGGAATGTAGGAAATGTAAGACATGCCCGGCTTGAATGCCATGCCTGTTACATAAATAATGAGGCTTACGATAACCAGGCCCATACCCGATACAAAGCCATACATGATATGCTGTTTGCTCTTGTCCATGTTTATTTATTTAGGTGTGTTTGTCCGTTATTTATTATACCCAGTACTTTACCGCTCAGCTTCTTTCCTATAAATGGATTGTTCTTGCTTGCAGACTTTACGTCATGCAGGGCAAGTGTGTTATCATCAACAGTAGTGAACAATGTCAGGCATGCTTTATTGCCCTTCTTTATTTCAGGCGATGGCAGGCCGAAGATATCTCTCGGTATAGTGCTCATTGCTTCTGCAAGCCTGTCTATGGTAATGTATTCTTTCAGCGTATCCCAGAGTATATTAAAAGTGCTTTCCTGCACTGCCATACCATCGGCCGCATATTCAAACTCCTTTGCCTTCGCGTCCCACTCGTGCGGACGGTGGTGCGATGCGATACAATCTATCGTGCCGTCTTTCAATCCTTTTATCAGTGCCAGCCTGTCTGACTCTTCACGCAGTGGTGGTGATACCTTGAACGCACTGTCATAGGTGTTCAGCGATTCGTCGGTAAGTGCCAGGTGATAAGGCGTTACAGAGCATGTTATCTTCAGTCCTTGTTTTTTTGCTTTGCGTATCATGTCTACAGATGCGGCTGTAGATATTCCGGTAATGTGTAACTGTGAGCCTGTATAGCGCACCAGTTCTATATCGCGGTGTACGATCAGGGTTTCGGCAAGTGGAGGTATTCCGGCCATGCCAAGCCCTGTTGAGGTAATGCCTTCATTCATAAGGCCGCCTGCAGACAGCGCTGCATCTACAGGTATCTGTATCAGGGTGCCGTCAAATGCTTTTACATATTCCAGTGCTTTCAGCATCAGGCCGGCATTCTGTACCGGCTTCCATCCGTCGGAGAACGCTACTGCGCCATGCTGACGCATGTCCAGCATTTCTGCCAGTTCTTTACCTTCTGTATTTTGTGTAGCAGCGCCAAGCGGGTGCAAAGATGTTGCATGCCCTTTTGCTTTGCCTGATACGTATTGGATAATTGATTTAGAACTTAAGGAAGGTTGTGTGTTAGGTGCAAGCAGTACATCTGTAAAGCCACCTGCCGCAGCGGCTGCAAGGCCGCTGGCAATTGTTTCTTTGTGCTCAAAGCCGGGTTCCCTGTAGTCTGCAAACACATCTACCCACCCCGGACTTACGCACAGGCCTTTGGCTGCTATTACAACATCGGCGTCAGACTTTATGGTTGCTGCTATGTTTTTAATAACACCGTCTTCAACCAGCAGGTCTACAACCTTATCATGATAATTTGACTGAGGGTCTATTACCCTCGCTTTGCGAATATGCACCTGCATTATGCTGAGAATTACTAAAGTTATTTATGAAATAGTACTCATTATACTTTTAAGCAACTGCTACCTGCTTCCTGGCCAGTAAAAAGGTTTCTGCGGTCAGCATGATCAGGGCTAAAATTACACAAACTTTCCATAGCGGAAAGCTTCCACTGTCACCTGCACCTTCAATACCGCCGTTGTCGGTAATGCTCAGCCACTTCATATTGTCACCATTCCATTCTTTTTTAAGCACGCTTATATCCCGGAGGTCCAGTTGCGACTCGCTTTTGTCCTGGTTCAGCGCTATCCTGGTCGTGTCGCTGCTGCCGGCTGTGGTGAGCGAATAAAACCCCGCCTGCTGCACTGCCTGGTCTATGAAAATGTCTAATCCTGCACCATTGGGGCGCTGAGGCGGTATTATATCCAGGTCTTTGCCTGAAATGTGAACAGTATTGCGCTCAGATACATTGCTGAGCGGAAGGTATACCGGTTGCTGGCCACCTGCCGTAATAGCATATATACTGCTGCTGCCGCTCTGCATGGCCATTTCATACAGGAACGGGGTGAAGAAATAACTGCCGGGGAAATTGCCAGACTGAAGATCGGCAGCTACAGAAGATATATATAATTGTCCGCGCGACGGCGTATAGCGTGCCAGTAACGGGTCGCCGTTCCTGAAGCTCAGTACTGATTGCTGGTTGGCGCCCAACCCGGCTGTCACAATATAATGCCAGTTGGCCACAGGTAACTGCACATTGTCTGGTATCTTTTCAAACAGGTCTTTTACCAGTGCGCTGCCCTGCTGCAATGAGCTGGCGGTTTGTACGCTCGTATCTACTGCTGCTATGCGGATATCGCCTGTCATTTTCAATCCGTCATTCAGGCCTTGTATATTGCTTGTACGGCCCGGGAAGATACAGATGCTTTGACCCAGCTGCAATGCGTCATTCAGCGTTTTGCCCATTGCCTCATCTATGCGGGTAATGCCGTTAAGTATTACGAGGTTATAGTCTTTCCAGTCTTTAGGCGATGCGGCAACATCGGTATTATTCAGCCTGAAGCCATTATAGGCGCGGAATGCAGCCTGTATATATGGGTTGGGTTGTCCTTCATTGATGACCAATACTGAAAGATTTGGCGAGCTGCGGGCTGTGATGCGAAATGTATCGTCAAAACGAACCGCCGCATCATTTACACTCAGCGCTATACTCTGCCAGCTGGCATCATTCATATTGAAGCTAAGCGTATCTATGCTTTCCTTTTTGTCTGAAAAATTCAGCGACGCAGCGCTTTTCACCTGCCCGTTTATAGATAAGCTGAGGACGGGATTTTCCTTCGGCGCTTTGCCGGCAGACTTGCTGTGTATCACCAGGAAATTGCTTTTGCCCGTCTGCAATACAGGGGTGGTCAGGTAAGCAGTATCTATGTAAATATTTTCCGGCTCTTCAGCCTGTGCGGGTAGCCCGTAGAAGGTGATGTTCTTCATCAGGGTTTTGTCTGGTTGTGCCGGGAATGCGCTTTGCTGGAAGTCGGAATAATAATAAAGGTCTGCACTGCCGTTGCTTTCATTCTGCAATATGCTTTGCACGGTGGCTAGTACCTGGCCGGCTGTCTTGCCTGAAGCGGAGAAATCTGTTGCATTGATCTCAGCAAATACCTTGTCCGCTGTTTCCGGGCGGTAACTGTGAGGCTGGTCGTTAGTGAGCAATAGAAACTTGCTGCCGGGTGGCGCATGTTGCACTTGTTTACGTGCGGCCTCCTTGGCTATGTCCAGCAGGGTGCGCGCACCTTTCTTTACCGACAGGCTATAGGAATTGTCTATATAAATGGCCTGCAACTTATTGGCATCGCTCTTTTTGTTGTTCTTGCTAAAAAAAGGCTGGGCAAAGGCTAGTATCAGGAAGGTGAGGAACAACAAACGCATGGCGAGCAACAACTTATAGCGCACCTGCGATTGCTTCCGGGAATTGAGCTGGATATTCTTTAAAAAACGGGTATGTGGGAAAAATACCGTTTTGTATTTACGAAGATTAAATAAGTGGATCAACACCGGAATAGCCAGCGACAGCCCTGCAACCAAGAAAAGAGGATATAGAAAACTCACCTGACAAATATAGCGCAATGTAGGGAATGACTACCCACGGCCTGAATTTTAACTTTTCAGGATATTGACGGGTAGTGGTTAAGGGCGTATTACATTTTTTTCTGAGTATCTTTGCCTCTATCAACACTTTATTGTTTTCTGATTAAATATAATATGAGAAAAATATTTATCGCTTTCCTATTATTATTGCTAAGTGTGCGTGGTTTTTCTCAGAAAAGTGTCTACTGGTACGATCCGGTGGTGGTGGCAGATAAGACCTATGGAAACCTGCACCCGCGGGTTGTGCTTGATAAGAGCGATAACCAGGTCGTGATCTGGGGTGATATTAATGGTAATGCGTTCCTGTCTAAATGGAATGGCCGTAACTATTCGGAACCGGAAACAATGAATTCTGAGGGCACTCACGTATTCACAGAATCATGGTCGGGGCCTGAAATAGCCAGCAAGGGCGACACCATGTACCTTGTATATAAACAACTACCTGAAGATAAAGGACATATACTCATCCGGCATTCTTATGATGGTGGTAAGACCTTTTCGATAGAGGAGGAGGTAGAGGATTCTAATGTGCTCCTTACTCGCTATCCTACAGTTGCTATTGATCCATATGGCAATCCGCTGGTGGCATTTATGAAATTCGATTCGGGATTTAAAAACCCGGAATATGTTGTCGCCAAATCAACAGACCTTGGCGATTCTTTCTCTCACTATGCGGTGGTTACTGATTACTCAGGAGGTATCGTCTCCGACTGCTGCCCGGCTACGGTTATAGAATCAGGTAATGCTACTGTCGCTTTATACAGGGGCAACTTGAGAGGAGTGCGTAATATATGGGCGGGTGTTTCAGGTAATGGCGGTGGCTCTTTTACAAAAGGCGTACAGGTAGAGCGCACTAACTGGTCTACCACTGCTTGCCAACCCAATGCGCCGCATGGTATCATTATCAGCGACACCATCTACTCTGTATTTATGAGTGGTGGGGATAGTTCGCTTATTTACCTCGGCAAAACATCGCTGTCAACAATGTCGTCATCTGCCACACCGGTTACGGGGAACTTCCCTTCACTGGTAGGGCAGAATTTTCCCCGCATAGCTAACCTTGGTAACGCTACGGCAATTGTGTGGGAACAGTCGGTAGCTACCGGCACGCAGATATGTATGTCGTTTGTAAATGACATAACGAAAGAATTCCCGTCTAAGTATGATACCCTTATTAAGGGTAACCTGGCCAATGCCGATGTTGTAGTCGGTGCCGGGCATATATACGTAGTATGGCAGGACGATTCATCGGGCAGGGTAATGAGCAAGGTAGGGCGTTATGAACAAACTGTGGCCAACAAGATGCTTGCGGAAAATACTACCATAGCACTGATCACAGCTCCGAATGGTAAATACTTCACGGTATCTATGCCGAACATCAGCAGCATTATGATGATAGACCTTGCAGGTAAGGAGTATGAAATGGATACGAAATGCAAAAAAAACTCCTGTAAAGTGAACATTGAAGACATGGATCCCGGCATATACATCGTGCGGATCTTTGGCAGGGACGATAAGGTATACAACTATAAATACGAAGTAAAAGAAATAGCCGAGAAACCCGAAAAACCAGATAGGAAGTAGCTTTTGGCAAGTAACGGCTGGCATTTTGATCCTGACAATTTTAATCTATAATTTATGATGCAGTACTGCGCATCGCTTACAGAATACGTGCGGCTGAAGACGAAAGAAGTGAAGATAGGTAACCTGGCCATAGGTAATGGCAATCCTATACGCATACAAACAATGACCACCACCGACACAATGGATACGGCAGCCACAGTGGCGCAAACCATCCGTTGTATAGAGGCCGGTGCAGAGCTGGTGCGCATAACTGCCCCCAGTAAAAAAGAGGCAGAAAACCTGCTGAACATAAAAAATGAACTGCGTGCGAAAGGCTATGATACACCACTGATAGCAGATATTCATTTTACGCCGAATGCTGCAGAGATAGCCGCAAGGATAATAGAGAAGGTGAGGGTGAATCCGGGTAACTACATTGATAAAAAGAAATTCGATTTTATAGATTATACCGATGATGCTTATGCTGCTGAAGTATCGCGCATCAGGGAACGGTTTACGCCGCTGGTGAAGATATGCAAGGAGTATGGCACTGCCATGCGTATTGGTACTAATCATGGGTCGCTAAGCGATCGTATCATGAGCAGGTATGGAGATACGCCTATAGGTATGGTAGAGAGCGCGATGGAGTTTCTGCGTATAGCACGCGACGAAAGCTACCACCAGGTAGTGCTGAGCATGAAGTCCAGCAATCCGTTGGTGATGGTACAGGCATACCGCCTGCTCATACAGCAAATGGACCAGGAGTTTGGCGAGCTGTATCCATTGCACCTTGGCGTGACAGAGGCGGGTGACGGTGAGGATGGCCGTATTAAAAGCGCAATAGGTATCGGCACACTGCTGGAAGACGGAATTGGCGATACCATTCGTGTGTCGCTGACGGAAGATCCTGAATTCGAGATACCTGTATGCCGCGATATAGTGAAACGTTACACACATCGCAGCGGACATGAGCCGATTGCTGAGTTTACAAAACCGGAATTGCCATATAGCACGTTTGCCGATAAGCGCAGGGAGACGGTAGCTGTTAAGAACACAGGTGCACATTCAGTGCCTGTAGTAGCTGCAGACTATAGCAAAAAAGAAGACCTGGGAGTGACCAGCCTGCAACCGATAGGTTATACCTACAATGAGCAAACTGATAAATGGGGCATCAACGATGCGGCAGCAGACTATGTGTATACCGGCAGCAGGTTGTTGGCTTTTGCACTACCCGGTACATTGCAGGTGATCTGCGATCATGCTGCATGGGTTAACGCTCCTGATAAAACAAAATACCATCCGCTGATAAAGCAGGAAGATTACATAGACACGCAGGTGGCATCTGATGAACTGCACTTTGTAGCTGTAGATGCGCATCATGTTGCAGATGGCCTGGTAGATAAAGTGCGTCATCACAGCGCCGTCGTACTGATAGTACATAGTACCAATGCTCATGCAATGGCGTCGGTGAGGCGTTTTCTCGCGGCGCTGATGGAGCAAGGTATAAAATGCCCCGTACTGCTGAAGATAGAAAGCAATGAAGATAATGTAGACGACCAGCTCATTCATTATGCTGCTGAGGCTGGTGGATTACTACTGGATGGTTTTGGTGATGGTATCTGGCTGAGTAACCAACCGGGCGGGCCACAAAATAAACAGGTGAGTGGCCGTACCTACCTGGAGGTAAAGAGCAATGAACAATTCCTGAACAATACTGCGTTCTATATACTGCAAGCTACCCGTACCCGTATCAGTAAGACGGAATACATCAGCTGCCCCAGCTGTGGACGTACGCTTTTTGACCTGCAGGAAACAACTGCAAAGATCAGGGCAGCAACACATCACCTGAAGGGCGTGAAGATCGCCATCATGGGCTGCATAGTGAATGGCCCCGGCGAAATGGCCGACGCTGACTTCGGTTACGTAGGCAGTGGTCCCGGTAAGATAACCCTTTATAAAGGCAAAGACGTAATGAAACGTAACGTACCTAGTGAAATCGCAGTAAGTGAATTAATACAATTACTGAAGGACAATGAGGCCTGGGTAGAAGCCGGCGTTTAAATTATTTTCTATTTTTCATTCAGGCTGCGTAAATTTATAATGAGAGTATGAAATACTTCTCCCGCAGATGTACGCACCTAAAAACACTGGTTCAAATAGTATACGCTATCGCATGATGATGCGGAGATTAATGCTATTGCTGTTAACCCCTGTGCTGCTACATGCGCAAACTAAATTCAGCGGAATTCTCTACAATAAGCTCGATTCTACAGTAATCCCTTTTGCAGCGATCCGTGTTCCGGAAACAGGTACTTCTATTCTTTCAGATACAAAAGGTGCTTTTTCTTTTGATGTGCCTGGTCACATCAACAACATCACGCTGAGTGTCACAATGATTGGTTGTAAGACATCACTCAGTTACAAAAGGCCATTCCGTAAAGCGGAGCATATATACATTGACCTGGTGCCTGATACACTTAATGATGTTGCCATAAAAGGGCTGTCTGCTGAAGATGTAGTAAGGCAGGCGGTGAAGTCTATCCCTGTTAACTATGCAGACTCTTCATACTTCTCTTATTCATTGTATCGTTACTACGAGCGCATGAACGGCCGGTTCATTAACCTTATTGAAGCAGAGCCCGTTGTAATGTTCCGGCTAAAGAGCAACCGTAAAGAAATAACGGCGAATGAAGCGTTTGCAGTCAGACATATGAGGCGCAGCAGGCTGAGGCCGGTAATAAACGGAGAAAGTAATAAAGAAGACCTGCCTAAAATAATGAGTGAAAATCCGATCTATCATTTGGCAGAAAGCTCGCTGGCTATGGGGAAATTTGATCGTTGTGAATTCAACTTTGATACCACTAATAGAACCCGTGACTATGTGATCTCTTATGTCTGCAAATATTTCTCGAGCGACTCACATGGTTTTAATAATCCCGGTAGCACATTTTATGGAGAGAGTTGGGAAAAAGGACGCTTGGTTATTGACAGAGGTAGTTTTGCTATTAAAAGGATACAGCGGCAATCCATTCGGAATCCTAAATACAACTATCCCAAGAACAATAATTTTGTATGGCCGGATCTTAAGTATGTCGCTGAGTTTGTAGCTGCCGAAATGGAGGCCGATTACGAGCAGGTAAATGACAAGTGGTATGTGAAAAGCATCTGTCACAAATACACCAATAATTTCATAGAAGTGAAAAAAACAGAGCCGGTATACACCCTTACAGATGTATATGAATGGTACTCTGTGAACCGCTCTAAATACATTACTAAAGATGTAGCGGATATGTTTGCCGCAAAGGAACAGTCGAAAAAAATGAAATTCGATTACGATAAGCAATTCTGGGATGCTGCTGCATTCCCATTCCATTATGATGATAAAGACTCAGTGTATCACGACCTGGAACGTAACGAGCCTTTGGAAGATCAGTTTTACGCAGAGAGCAGGAAGACCGGCAACTAATAAAAGATACTTCCAGGCATATCGTTTTTCAGAAGCCCACCTTCTTTAGCTTTTTCAAACAGCGTAGCGATCGCATTGCGTCCCGTTTCACCAAGGTCGGTTGTGTAGTCGTTCACATACAGTTGTATGTGCTTGCGCATCACATCTTCTTCCATCTCCTGTGCGTTGCTGGTGATAAATGGTGTCAGTTCCGGATAGCGTTTCCAGGACCATGCAAGGCTTTCTTTTATTATTGCATCTACAGTAGCGGCCAGCTCCTTACCCATGCTGCGGCGTATCACTATACCGCCCAATGGTATGGCTGCCTTGGTAGTTTGCTCCCACCAGTCACCCATGTCCATAAGCTTGTGCAGTCCCCGGCTTGCGTAGGTAAACCGGCTCTCATGTATCACCAGTCCTGCATCGAACTCGCCGTTCAATACCCTTGTTTCTATATCAGAGAATATTACTTCGGTCTTATTCTTAGCCTGCGGATAGGCCAGTGATAATAACAGGTTGGCAGTTGTTTTAGCCCCCGGAATCGCGATCTTCATGTTCGCTATATTCGCCAAATCTAACGGCTGCTTAGCAATCAGCAACGGCCCCACGCCTACGCCCAGTGCGCTGCCGCTGTGCAGCAATGCATACTGGTTCACTACGTGTATGAATGTATTGTAGCTGAGTTTGGTAGTATCCAGTTTGCCCTGTTCTGCCCACACGTTCAGTGTTTCCACATCCTCCATCACATAGTCAAATGTGAGGCCTCTCGTATCTATATGGCCATTGACCATAGCGTCAAAAATAAAAGTATCATTTGGGCACGGGCTAAAGCCAAGCGTTAGTTTCATTATGCAGATTGAGATGGCAAAGGTACTCGGTTTGCAGTTTAGAGCTTTTCTATAAAATCTATCAGCCAATTATTCAGGTTGATAATTGCATCCTTCATTTGCCATTTGCTCTTATCTCTTGGTATTACGTAGTTAGATATGCTGCGTACCTGCGCAAATGTTACACCCTCATGCAGGCACACATAGTGAAATGCCGCGCCTTCCATGCTTTCTACTGCGCAGCCATATTTTTCTGCACGCAACTTTATCGTACGTTCATTGCCGCTCACTGTGTTTATGGTTAGCCCGTTTACATAGGGCAGCACTATCTTATCATGTATGGGGTGCATTGGTGTCACCAGCCGCCCCTCTGTGTGCGGATGTGCATTTTTCTCTGCAAGTCCCAGTTCGAAAATGTCTATGTAGTTGTCGTGGTCTTCTGCACCCAAGTCGCCATACAGGTCGCTGGTCACAAATAATACGCTTCCCAACGCTATGCTCCTGTCAAAGCTGCCACCTACACCGGCCTGTATCACAAGGTCATACGTATGCCGCTGCAGATGTTTGGTCAATGCATAGCCTGTAGCCAGCATGCCTACGCCTGTCACCAACATATCCACCTTTTTGCCCTGTACAGGGTTATTTTGTATATGTTGCCTGAAAAGCCCTGTTTCAGCTTCCGTAGCGGTTACTATCAGCACATCCATAACGCAATTAACCGCTTTTTTTGCATAAACCGCCCAGTAACCCTAATTTTGCAGTTAAATTAGAAAAATGGTTCACCTGACGCGTGTAGAGCATTTTAATGCGGCACATAAATTAGAAAATACAAACTGGAGTGCGGAAGAGAATAAAGAGGCGTTTGGTAAGTGTGCCAATGCCAACTGGCATGGGCATAATTACGAGCTCCATGTAACTATTAAAGGCGAGCCTAATCCGGATACCGGGTTTATATACAATGCAAAGAGGCTGGGAGAGCTGATACGTGAAGTGATCGTGGAGCAGGTAGACCACCGCAACCTGAATCTTGATGTACCTTTCATGAAGGGCAAATTTACCAGCGCAGAAAATTTTGCAATGGGTATATGGAACGAGCTGAAACCGCACATTGAGAAAGATGGCGTGCTGCTGCACCGTGTGAAGCTGATAGAAACACCTAAGATATACGTAGAGTATTTTGGCTAAATAGAGCATACTTAAATCAACATATTTTGGCTTATCACAAGAAAGAGTTTTACGATGAGGAAGCTACTGATCAGCTAAAGTCAGACTACCACTCTATACTGAAGACAATAGGTGAAGACCCTGAAAGGGAGGGACTGTTGAAAACGCCGGAGCGTATCGCAAAAGCTATGCAGTTCATGACGCAGGGCTATGCTATGAATGCACAGGAGATCCTCCTGTCCGCAAAGTTTCATGAGTCATACAGCGAGATGGTGATCGTAAAGGATATAGAGCTCTACTCTATGTGCGAGCATCATATGCTGCCATTCTTCGGCAAGGCGCACATAGCGTACATACCTGATGGCTGGATAACAGGCCTCAGCAAGATGGCACATGTGGTAGAGTGTTTCTCCCGCCGTCTGCAGGTACAGGAGCGTATGACGCACCAGATACTGGATGTGATACAGGAAACGCTGAAACCAATAGGCGTAGGAGTAGTGATAGAAGCGCAGCACCTGTGTATGATGATGCGTGGCGTGCAAAAGCAGAACAGCGTTACCACTACATCCGCATTCAGCGGCCAGTTTCTACAGAACGAAACAAGATCAGAATTTCTGAAGCTGATAGCTAACAGAAAATAATATCAGCAAATACTAAAGAGAAGAGCGTAACGGTGTTGCGCTCTTCTCTTTTATGGTATGTGATGATATGCTCTTAGTCCTTCTTCATTATTTTTACTTTAGCTACAAAAGCATCCGCGTATTTCTCCAGCGCTTTCTTTGCTGCGGCTTTGTATTGCTCACGTGTTGTTTCTACAACCACCGGCTTCATCTCCTTTGCAAAACGGAACGGATTGTTCTTCATGCGCGACTGGTCTTCGTTTACTGCAGTGTGAAATTTGGCTTTTGATTCTATTTCTTCATTCAGCGTCAGGTTTTCTACCACACCTTTGCCGTTTTCCAGCATGCTCATACCCAGTTCATTGGTAGTTATCTTCATGTTAGGCCTTACTGCCGCATCATACTTGTAGTTTATGGTCCTGGTAACTGCATAGTATCCTTCATGCGTACCTGATTTTATATCCAGGCCCACAGTTACATCGGCAAAATCTACGGTAAGGTAAAAATAGCCTGTAGGTGCATCAAGCTCCTTTGCAAACTTTACAGCACGCATACCTTTGCCAAAAACAAAACCTATTTTGCCGCCGTATATGGTATTGCCATTGCGAGCATTATTGGTTACCCATACCTGTCCGCCTTTTTTCTCCTGGTCTTCGTCCGCTTTCTTTTCATCAGAACTTTTATAGAAGTCTGCGGCTGTTATTGTGCTCCAGGCTATAGTATCTATGCCATTTGCTTTCAGTTTCTTCTGGAAGTAATCATAAAAGTAATTGCTCACTTCCTGGAAATCAGCAGTTGTCAGTTGTCCGTCAGTTGTTTCCAGGTACGCGGTTACTTTAGCTCCTGCAGTCTGTCCGCTGCCTTTTTCCCTTGTGGTTACACGCTCGGTAGTAGATAGCTTGTAATTAATGGTGACCTGTGGTATGGCCAGGTTTTCCAGGTGATTCAATATTTTGGGTTTGCCGAAGGTTCCGCCTACACCCACGGTGAGGAATTCTGCATTTTTATTGTCCTCGGCACTCTGCGCCTGCGCGGTGATGCCATAGCCCATAATGGCGGCAGTCATTGCCAGTGTTATGATCCTGTTTTTCATACTTGTTGGTTTGGTTGATGAAAGATGTTTGGTTAACAGGACAAAAGTAGATACAACAGCAACCCTGCACAATGCGTATATACTGGGAATTTTGTATCCGTATTTATACGTAGTAGGTCCAATTGGCGGCACAGTCACAAAAGATGCCCCGCATGAACACAGCGTTCAGACAGCTCTATAACAGGTAATATACCACTTACTGTTTCACAAACTTGCTGATGGATCGCTGAGAACCGGTATTTACGGTAGCAAAGTACATGCCCGGCTGTAGTGAACTTATGTCAACAGGCATTGAAATATTATTTCCGCCCTTTGTTTCTTTGCTTATGATAGTCTTGCCCTGCACATCTGTTATAGTTACTGTGATGTGCGCTGCATTGATATTTGTCACATCTATGTTCAGTACGTCGTTTGCAGGGTTAGGATGAATTGTTATTGAGGACGTATTGCCGTTCATTTGTTCCGCCTGCAGTTTGCACCCTGCGATCTGCAATGCTTTTTCCAGTACATCATCATGGCCGTGGCGCAGGCTTTTCCTGGTCTGGTAGGCAAATGTGTCTGGTACTATGCCTATCTTCTGTGTGCTGTCACCGTTGGGGTAGTAGATACCCAGGCTGGTCCAACCGAAGTGCTGATCGTTGCTGATCGACATAAAAGTGATATTGCCGTCAGCTCCTGCCGTACGTTCTCCTACCCTTACTACATTGGGCATAGCGCTCAGCGCCATAGCAGACCACTCGATATGGCTTTGTGAGCCGGGGCCTGTGAGCAGAATGACCTTGCCGGTATAGGGATTAGGTGCAAAAGCGCCCAGTACCTGGTGTTCCCAGTAGTAGGTGCCGGGGTAGGTAGG
>JAOQAP010000267.1 GCA_025963465.1 Flavipsychrobacter sp. | reverse complement strand
ATACCACCGCTATTAACGGTGGTTTTTTTATGGATCTTTATCAGCTTTATCAGAAACTATAAGCCTTGATATATTGCATCTTTGTGCTTCCCTTATTGCTGCTTACTTCAAAGTAATCGTAGAAGGTGGTGTCGCCTGCCACCTTAAAGCCAATGACGTAACTGTTAGCGCTGCTTGCCCTGATCAATGGCTTCAGTTCTTCACCACCTTTCGGCATGGTGAACTTTCCTTCCGCAAAGTTGGGGCCATAGTCTACGTCCACATCATACACGCCTGACTTTATTTCACTATCTGCAACCACTTTAATAGAGTATGTGAATTTGTTCAGCTCATCATTAACGGGCATCTGTGCTGCCGCCACGACAGTTCCCGGCTTAGGAAATTCCTTAGATGCGGTATTACTGTTGCCGTTGCTGCAACCAATAAGTGATAAGGTGGTCAATGAAATGGTTAAAAGGATGATTTTGTGCATAAGGCAGCAAAAGTAAATGATGTGGGTATATAAAATGGGGTAAATATTGGGGTATAATCAATATTCTGCCAGAGAAATGGGAAGATTGAAGTATTTTTAGGCACATAATAATATGCTTTATTCATGAAAAATAAAAAGAGCCTTAAGTGGGCGATACCTGTTATGGCGATCAGCACCCAGTTATTCAATAGTAGTTGCAATAATACCACTACTACTACGACCACCACGACGCAGACTACGGACACCACTGTTAAAGCAGATGGCTATGATGCGAACTTTAATGTGGAGGCACAGGCCTTTGCAGACCTGCAGGTACTCAGGTACCAGGTGCCGGGTTTCAATAGCCTTAGCCTGCAGCAGAAGAAGCTGTCGTACTACCTGTATGAAGCAGCGCTGTGTGGCAGAGATATCATTTATGATCAGAAAAGCAAGTATGGTATACTGCTCCGTAAGACAATAGAAGGTATGTATGGCACCTACAAAGGTGATAAGAACATGGCTGACTGGAAACACTTTGAAGAATACTGTGGCAGATTCTGGTTCAGCAATGGCAACCACCACCACTACAGCAATGTAAAGTTCATACCGGAATGCCCGTATGAATATTTTGCAAGCGTGGTAAAAGCAAGTGACAGCGCTGCATTGCCGAGGGAAGCAGGGGAGAGTGTAGATGCCTTCCTGGCGCGCATAAAGCCTATAGTGTATGATATGAAGGTTGAGCCTAAGGTGGTAGACCTGCGCTCGAATATCGACAATGTAGTGAACTCATCAAATAACTTCTACGAAGGCGTAACGCAAAAAGAAGTGGAAGCCTTTTATGCAAAGTTTGATACTAAGGGTAATACGCCATCATGGGGGCTTAACAGCAAGCTGATGAAGGAGAATGGCCAGGTAGTAGAAAAGATATGGAAGAGTGGCGGCATGTACGGTGCCGCTATAGACAGGATCGTTGGCTGGCTGGAAAAAGCAGCTACTGTAGCGGAAGACCCTACACAGAAAAAATCATTGGACCTGCTTGTTCAGTTCTACAAAACAGGTGACCTGAAAACATGGGATGATTATAACATTGCGTGGGTAGATAAATCTTCAAACGCTAAGATCGATGCTGTTAACGGATTTATAGAAGTATACTTGGACGCGATAGGCAAGAAAGGTAGTTACGAAAGTACTGTGTCGCTGAAAGACATGGAAGAAACAAAGCGTATAGAAACAATAGCAAAAGATGCGCAGTGGTTTGAAGATAACTCACCTATAGCGAAGGAGCACAAGAAGGATACTGTAAAAGGTATTACCGGTAAGGCTATAACAGTGATAGTGGAAAGCGGTGATGCTGCACCAAGTACGCCTATAGGTATCAACCTGCCAAACGCGGAATGGATACGCAAAGACTATGGCTCTAAATCTGTTTCCCTGTCCAATATTGTACACTCATACAACGTAATGGGTGCCAAGAGTGGTATGGTAGACGAGTTTGGTGTGAATGATACAGTGAAAGCCCGTATGAAAAAGCATGGTGCGCTTGCAGGTGACCTGCATACAGATATGCATGAGTGTATAGGTCATGCATCAGGTAAGATAAATGCAGGCGTGGAGACGACAGATAAAACGCTTAAGAACTACGCAAGCTGCCTGGAAGAAGCACGTGCTGACCTGGTGGGCCTTTATTACATAATGGACAAGAAACTGGTGGACATAGGTGTAATGCCGGATTTGGAAGTAGGTAAGGCTGAGTATGATAACTACATGATGAACGGCATGATGACGCAGCTTACCCGCCTGAAAGTAGGTGAGCAGCTGGAAGAAGCACATATGCGTAACCGTGCGCTGGTAGCACACTGGGCTTATGAGCATGGTAAGAAAGATAAGGTTGTAGAGTTCGTTAAGAAGGATGGCAAGACCTATGTCCAGGTAAACGACTATACTAAGCTACGTGAGCTGTTTGGTCAGTTGCTGAAAGAGATACAACGCGTAAAGTCAGAAGGTGACTTTAAAGGCGGTAAGGCGCTTGTAGAAACATACGGAGTGAAGGTAGACCCTATATTGCATAAAGAAGTACTGGAGCGCTTTGTAAAGCTGAACATCAAGCCTTACAAGGGCTTTATACAGCCGAAACTGGTGCCGGTACTTAATGGCGATAACATAACAGACGTAAAGGTGGAATATCCAGATAACTTCTTCCAGCAGAGCATGGATTATGGTAAGAACTATGGTTACCTGCCTGTGAAGAACTAACTAACTGAATAAATTAAGCAAAAGAGCTGCCAACATGGTGGCTCTTTTGCTTTTACCTGGTATTGCCAAAGCCAAAGAAGAATTTAAAACCCTTCTCCTTTTCCAGCCGTTTCTTCTCTACATCAACGCTATATTTCTGCATGAAATGATCAGCCCTATTCTTTTCCACTGCCTTTAAGAGAGCTTCATTGGTGAATGTATTAATGGTTTTTAAAGGGGAATAGCCCAGGATATTGTAGTAAGCTTGTTTCTTTTCATAATCACATATCCTGGCGTGTTTTGCAAACGTGCCCTTTCTGTTCCATGATATGCACATTTCTTCAAGCATACCATAGTCTTTAGGGTGCATATAGCCATTCAGCACACATTGCCAAAGGCTTGGTCCATATTCGTTTATAGTGCAGGTGCTATGTATGAAAATATTGAATCCAAGTGTGTTAGATAGCAGCCATTCTGTTTTCGCCAGCCCGGTTACTGTCATTCCCTCAGGCACACCGGTCGTGTTGTCTTTTGGCCATAGTTCAGCTTTATTGTATTTAAGTACAAAGTTGTCAAAAGTGCTGTCTGTTCTTATACCGGTTATCTTTTCCAGCGGGAATATTCCACGGCTGATGTATTTGTTGTAAACATACTGCCTAAACGTTTCTTCTTCTTTTGTAAAGCTGGCGACAAGCGTTTCATTCTTCAGCATCGACTTTTCAAATTCCCGCTTAAAGCTGTCTGCTGCGAAGCCCATCATCTGCATGGAATCGATAGCAACGGTATCTACTTTGAACAGCTTGCTCTTCGTGTAGAACTGCTGTTGTATACGGTTGTATAAAGGTTTGTTGCCTGTTACATTTCTTAGCATAGGTGCCGCATCCAGTGCCGTTATCGGCATGCCATTCTTAAAGACTAGTCCCAAGTAGTTAAGGAATCGTGTTGTGTCACCGGCTGAATAGGCTATCTGTGCTGCTATGTAGCAGTCTGTTACAAAAGGTTGTGAATATTCTTTGAATACCTTGTCGTAAGTGGATAAACATTCCCTCACCTGGTTATTTACAAATTGTTGCTCCGCAAGATTTACCTTATTGTAGTAAGGAATAAAATGCTTTTCCCTGCCGGCAGAGTAATAGGAATTACCCGCGAGCAGCGCTAAAAGAAATACAATTCTGAATGATCTCATAGTATTAATGCTGTGTGGGACTCATGGGTGTTGAGTTGAAGTAATCATCCCATATGCAGTGGCCGAAGGTATTGTCCGAATGGTACAGGTCATACCTCGTTATTACTTTATTGGCGTCATTATAATGGAGCCAGAACATGCCCTGTATGCCTCTGTATACGCCATCATCGCCATATACATCCTTTATCGGTTCTATACCCTGTATCAATATATCAGTTTTGCCTGTAGACTTATTAAATGTCCATTCTTCCAGTATGCGGTATTTGTAAATGGCCCTGAAGTCGAAATCTCTGCGTATGATCTTTTTTAATTCCTGGCCGGTTACCGGGTCTGTTATCACCATCGTATCTATAGTGGTGAAGGATTTATTAAAATCCTCTTTGCTCAACTTAGTTGAAAAATCATGGTCGAAAGCGGAATAAGCGGTGATCTTCCCTGCATTTACAGCGATTACCAGCATTTCCAATAGCGTGCTATCGGGTCCCGCATCTCTCAGGTGGCGTAAAGCAGTATCTTCTTTTTGTTTGAAACCAATGATGCGCGTTACTTGTTTCTTCCAGATAACGTCGGGCTTTACTTTACCTGCCGAATAACTATTTTTTGTAAAGAAGAAAACGAAGAAGATAGTGAGCGGTAATACCAGCATTAGTTTTTTAAGATTGGCTGCCCCTGTTAGCGGCGTTCCATTTTTACTAAGCATAACGATCCTGTTTTTTATAGGTGAACGATTGAATGAATGGGAAAGCGAAGGGGCAGGCTGCAGCAAGGATTGCTCTACAAGGAAACGGCCATATTCCTGCGGTTGCGTTGCAGATCCGCGGTCTGCCTGGTATTCATGCACGAGCAGCAGCCTGGAGTTATACATGTATACAAGCGGGTGAAACCAGAAGATGATCTGTGCCAATTGAATGGCTAGCAGGTCTATGAGGTGCAACAATATGCTGTGCTGTTTTTCATGCGCCGTAATCATTGTCCACTCTTCCGTTGTGTATGCAGCAGTATCAGGTACGAACAGTATGTCCAGGTAGGAGAATGGTGGGTGGTCTTTTCCTGTTTCTATTATCGTCCAGCCATCCTGTTTCAATTTTTTGCCGCCCCGGTACAGCATCACCAGCTTCACTACATCTATGATCAGTAAAGACATAGCAACAGATACTCCTGCCAGGTATAGCATGCGTATCCAGTCCATGCTCCATTGGTTGATAGTGATATACCTGTCTATTAGAGCGCTATACCTGCTATCTCCGGATATCCATTGCCATAAGGGCAGCAGCATACCCAACAGAAAAGTAAACAGCAGGAAGAACCTGTTGTAGTTATGATAGTTTTCTTTTTTAAGAAAAAGGTCGAATAGTACAAGGCTAACAAGCCATGTGGCGGAAATGCTTAAAAGATATGTTACCATAACAGTTGCATTTTTAGATCGTTATTGTTTACACTTCATGAAAATGGTTTGCCCGGCTATCTCTTTTCCGTTTTTAATGATCTTTATGTCTTCAAACACAATATTCACCGGCTTACCGGCCACACTATGTAATGAGTCCAATGCTTTTTGTGTTATCCTGTCTCCTTGTGTCTTGTACGGTCCTATAAGGAACCTGTCTTTAGGGATCAGTGTTATGGAGAATGAGCTTACCCTACTATCCGGCAATGAAGACGTAAGAGTAGGATTGGCAAGTATCTGGTCTACAGTGGCTGAGTTCCCGCTAATACCCGCCACCATTACCTTTGCACTGGTTTGTGCATTATTTGTTGCGTTAGCCTGAGCAAAGCTGTTTGTTGCGAAGCCAGTAAAGCATGGCAACAGTATTACTATTGCAGCGGTTTTTATTTTCTGTGTAAGCATGGTTTGTGTTTTTATTGGTTACAGTCTATAGCTCTTTATACTCAAGATTTTTATCAATATCATACAGTTTGTGGTCTTTTACTTTGAAATGATTCCAGAATTTTACATCATAGTAGGTAAAGACGACTCTTTTCCCATTTGCAGTTGCCGGTTTATATGCAGGAGCGGCATCTATAAGGCGGCAAACCTTGTTGAATATTTCCTCCTGGTTGTCTTTACTTATCTCGCTGTAATATGCAGGATTTGTATTTCTCTTTAGGGTCATTGGGCCGTTTTTAACAGACGGGCCGCTGGTGAAATTTACTTTTATTTCCGGTCCTGCAGGTACTCTTTCTACATTTGCAGGCTTCACGTCGTGTACCTCTTCCATTGTTTTGCTTCTTTTCATATCCTCATAGTCGAAATACACGATCTTCCCTTTATCATCTACAACAATGTTATTAAGGTTGAGCGTATATTGCCCATCATCTAATTTCGACAATTCACTTTTCATATTTTTTACCAGGTATTCCCTCAGGCCTTTATCATTGCCTGTGAAGTATGGCTGCTGATCAACCTCATTTGGTATTGGTTTCCCGTTCATTTTTACGGGTACCGGATCTTTTTTTATTATTTTGGTTATCTGCTCACCGGTAACAGGGTCAGTCAGGATCATTGTATCCGGCTTAGGCTCCGATAACTCGAACCTATTGCCTTTATAGGTTACATACTTGCCATTTCGTTCAAACTTTGACGAAAAGCTGTTTTTTGAAAAGCAGGTAGCTGATACCAGTAATAGCGGCAGTAAGATCAATGTCTTACTCTTTGATACGGTTGATGATGTGCGTGTTAACATAACGATCCTGTTTTTTATAGGTGAACGATTAAAAGAATGCGTGATGGATGGGGCAGCCTGAAGTATTGCCTGTTCTACAAGGAACCTGCCATATAGAGTTGGTTCTTTTGCAGAGGCATTGTCTGCCTGGTATTCATGTACCAATAGCAGACGTGAATTGTAGACATATACTAACGGATGGAACCAAAAAACAATTCTTGCCAATTGCATCAGTATGAGGTCGGCAAAATGAAGCAGGGTAGTGTGGCGTTCTTCATGAGCCAGTATCATATCCCATTCCTCGTTGTCGTACTGTTGTTTGCTGTCAATAAATAAAGTATGAAAGAAAGAGAAAGGAGCGTGACCATTCCCTGTTTCAATGATCGTCCATTTTTTTTGCCTCGACTTGTTTCCATTTGCGGACAATATTGCCAGTTTCACAATGTCGACTACAAGTATGCACAATGCTATAGCCGCGCCTGCCATATACAATATCATCAGCCATTGTTCCCTGCTTACGGCTGCAGATGCCGTGCTTGCTGCTACTATACGCTGTTTGGTATTTACAACCTGTTCCATACTGCCCTGCAGGCGGGTATTACGGAGTATATCATCATTTTGCCATTGCCATAGCGGAAGTAACGCACCCATTACAAACGTGGCCAGCAAGTATACCCTGTTGTAGCCATGGTAATTCTCCTTTTTCAGTAGCAGATCAAAACATACCAGGCTGATGAGCCATATAGCCGTAGCATTCAAGAGATATTGCAGCATACACAATGTTTTAGAGGGTTACATTATTTCTTTTTAGGATTATCGATCGTCTTCAGTATATCGTTCAGCTCTTTTAGGTTCATATCTTCACTCTGCACCAGGAAGCTCACGAGTTTCTTAGGCGACCCGCCAAAGTATTTTTCCATCAGGCTTTTTACACCGTGCTGTGCATATTCTTCTTTAGTGATGATGGCGAAATACTCATGGGTCTTTCCATAAGCTTTATGATCTACAAACCCTTTCTTTTCTAATATTCTTACTACCGATGAGATAGTGCTATGCGGCATATCGGGGTCGCCAAGCTTGTCTATGATATCGCGCACCACGCACCGCTCCAGCTGCCATATGATGTGCATTACTTCTTCTTCTGCCTTGGTGAGTGTAGGTAATGATGTATTACGTTTCATAACGTAAATATACGTTACAAAACGGAATAAACAAATTTATTTTATAAACGAACTATTCCAGAACAAAAAGAATCTACTGTTTTTCAGCTGCTTTTACTTTGTTTTCTTTTACAAGTGCACATACTTTTGTCCATCGCTTATCGCTGTGCAGGCTTTCGAGGTCATCGTCTACCAGCAGGCGGTCTATATTGGTGAAGTTGCCTTTGGTGGCGATATGCATAAGCTGGGCAAATGCAGCTTTCTTGTTACCGGCCAGCGCCCATGAGCAGGCTGCAGTATACCTGTCATCATTAAAGCCACCGCCATTTAGTTTAAAAGCACGATCGAATGTCTCAGCAGATCGTTTGTATTGTTGTGCATGGTATAGGTTAATGGCCCTGTATATCGTATAGGTGTATGCGGTGTCTTCCTGTGCATGTAAGGCTACACAGCTGAACAGGCATATAAGGCAGGTAAGTATTCTTTGTTTCATGACGGTATGATTAAAGTGCGAAATAAGCGGGGACAAAAACAGGTTTATGGTTTTTTACAACAATGACGCTACCGTTGTTGAATAGTTCACCGGTTATATTTACCGGCTTTTTACTGATAGTGCCGGGGGTGCATGCAGGTAGATGTTCCAGCAGGTTTGTTATTTTACTGTTGATGGTATTTTTGATGGTCACCGGTATATTCTGATCTTCAGGATCCATAGTTACCCGTACAAACCCGGTCATTTTCTCCTTTGCATCGGTATTGGCTGCCACACGCCGTGCTACCAATTGCCACACGCCTTTATACTTGTAATACACCAGTTTCCCTTCTTTGCTGATCACTGCATTATCAATGTCCAGTATATACTCGCCATCATCCAGTGTCTGCAATTCATCTTTCACTGCATCAAACAACAGTTCAGATAATTTCAGCTCCTTACCTGATTCCTTTTTATAACCAGGAAGCGTCATCAGGTTGCTGGCATTATATATTACTTCCCCATTCATTGTCAATGGCCTTGGCGGAAATACCTCGTCGTAACTCTTCCCTGCTATGGGATCCATAACAGTAGCTGTTTCCGCTGAGGAAAAGGTAAAAGTATTGCCGTTCACTGTTTCTGTCGTTTGGCTAAAGACAGAAACAGAGGTTAAGAGTAAAATAAGTGAAAGTATAAGGCGCATGTTTTTTTATTTAAGACACAATAGCAGAACTATTCCACAAATAGTTACCATTTATCTTTCTTTTCGATTTCAGGCAACTGTTTTTTATATTCTGCTACGTCCCACTTTATGTTATATCGCTTTACATACTCAGCAAGTGGCTCCAGGCCTACCTCCGCCCTTCTCTTATCCACGTTGTCCGGATCTTCTATTGGTGATATCCATGGGTGCCCGTCAGGACTGCCGTGGATCTGGCTGCCGTATATTTGTTTTCTGCCTTCCCGCAGTGCCACGCGGTCTTCCAGGAGCGCAAGGTCAGCAGCGCTTGCCTGGTTGTTCTTTACAGCTTCACGCATCATGGGAAGATACTTCTGCTGCGGTTTCAGATCTGAATGCTGTATGACAAGGAATACGGTTGCATTGCCACGTTGCCCCAATTTTTCCGGGCCCAGCCATCCGTGCTTGTCAAGGATAGCACTTACTTTTATTAAGTTTATTGAATCATCATAATTAATAGTTTCCCAGAGCGCTGTCATCTCCTTTGAGTTATATCCGTAATAGTTTCCTACCGAATCAAGCTTCACCCTGTTATCCTGGTCTTTTTTAAATACAGTATCAAGAATAGCTACCAGCGGTTTATTTAGTTTAGCCTCTTCCCTATTCTTATTTACCAGTACTATGGCGCATACATCCTTCCATCGCTTATCACTATGCAGGCTTACCAGGTCAGCGTCCTCTTTAAGGTGGTCTATATCGCTGAACATGCCTTTTGAAGCTACATTGGTGAGCAGCCTGAAGGCAGAGTCTTTTATACCTGCAAGCGCCCATGAGCACGCAGCATCATATTTGTCGTTTGGTGTTCCTCTGCCACCTGTTGCCGCAAATGCTTTTGAGAACGCCTGGCCCGATGCTTTGTATTGTTTTGCGTGGTATAAAGAATCACCTGTTTTTGTCCACCTCATATACTCAGGTGGCGGTACTGACTGTGCCAATAACACACCTGCAAACAGAAAACTAAAGATACCGGTGAGTAAGATCTGTTTTTTCATTTACTTATCGTTTAGGCGTGTCATGTAAAATACTAATAATACAGTATGCACCAAACAAAAAGCCCCGGATGTCCGGGGCTTTAACTATTATTTACAATGTATTGTTTAGCTGTGTGCTGCTTTGAATTTCTTTACTGCTTCTGTAAGGCGTGGCAACACTTCCATCACATCGCCAAGCACACCATAGTCAGCAGCCTTAAAGAAAGGCGCTTCAGGGTCTTTGTTGATAACTACTATGGTCTTGGAGCCATTCACGCCGGCAAGGTGCTGTATAGCGCCTGAAATGCCCGCTGCTATATACAGGTTAGGGCGAATGGTGCCGCCTGTCTGGCCAACGTGCTCATTGTGCGGGCGCCAGTGGCTGTCTGCCACGGGACGGCTGCATGCTGTAGCGGCACCCAATTCTTTAGCCAGGTCTTCCAGTACACCCCAGTTCTCAGGGCCTTTCATACCACGACCGCCGGAAACTACCAGCTCAGCTTCCGACAATGGTACACTGCCGGATGCCTTGCTTACCTCAACTACCTGTATAGAAAAATCTTTGTCTTCAAAAGTTACATCCAGGTTTTCTACCGCTGCGCTGCCTTCACCTTTTACTACAGGGAAAGTATTTGGCATCAGTGTAATAACCTTTACGTCGCTGGTGATGTTCACAAAAGCGAATGCTTTACCTGCGAATGCATTTTTCTTTACCACGAAACCTTTTGACAGATCAGGGTAAGAAACAGCGCCTGCGACCAGGCCAGCCTTCAGGCGTGCAGCCACACGTGGGCTTACTGCCTTGCCTACAGTATCGTGCAGGCCCACTATTACCTTAGCGCTTTCTTTCTGAGCTGCAGCAAGCATCACCTTTGTGTATGCACGTGAGTTGAAATTGTCTAAGCGGGTATCGGTAGTGTGGAGTACTTTTTGTGCGCCATACTGGCCAAGGGCCTGCATTTCGCTGTTACCCACATTGCCGGTAGCAACTGCGGTAACGGTAGTGCCCATGCTTTTAGCAATGTTGGCAGCATATTGTATCGCTTCAAGAGATTTTTTCTTGAAGACGCCTTGTGAATGTTCAACTAAAACGATTACGGACATTGTTCGTAGTATTATAAATTAAGTTAAAAGTCAAAAGTTAAAACCTCAAAGTAACTGTAGGCGATGTGTCTACTTAGATCACCTTAGCTTCAGTGTGCAGCAATGCTACCAGCTCATCCATGTTCTCAGCAGATATCATTTTCACGCCTGATTTTGCAGGTGGCATTTCATAAGAAACTATAGTGCTCAGCGCGTCTATAGCAGCAGGTGCCACCACTTTCAACGGCTTGGTACGTGCAGCCATAATGCCGCGCATGTTTGGTATGCGGGCCTCAGCTACACCCTTCTGGCAGGAGATGACGAGCGGCAGTGCGCAGCTGTCTGTTTCTTCACCGCCTTCTATCTCGCGTTTTACAGTAGCGGTAGTGCCGGCGATGTCTATCTTAGCTGCGAAGCCGAGGTAGTTCATATCCAGCAGCTCAGCCACCATAGCACCTACAGCGCCATTGTTGTAGTCTATTGATTCTTTACCACACAGCACAAGGTCGTAACCTACTGTTTTAGCATATTCTGCTATCTGTGCTGCTACAAGGTAAGTGTCGTTGCTTTCTATGTCTATACGAATAGCTTCGTCACCACCAAGCGCCAGTGCTTTGCGTATTACAGGCTCAGCATCTGCCTTGCCTACTGTTACCAGGTGCACATCTGTTGCCACACCTGTTTCTTTCAGTTCCAGTGCACGCACCAGTGCATACCATTCATCATACGGATTGATGATGTAGGTAACACCTGCAGAACTAAAAGTGGTGTTGTTGTCGCTGAAAGCGATCTTGGTAGTAGTGTCAGGTACCTGGCTGATACAAACTAATATCTTCATGAAAGTATTTTTTTAATATTACGGCCTTATGGTCGTGAAATGGAGTGCAAAAGTAGGCAAAAAGTCTTTATTTCATTTATATAATCGGGAAGTAGGATAGACTTCTTTGTACATAAAGACATTTATTTGCTGATATATTGAATAATCAGAATAAATAACTTCTTTATCTACCATCTAACATGTAGTTCCGAAATGATCAGCTCAGCGCGATACGTTTAATATCGGCCCCCAAGGCATTCAACCTTACATCTATAGCTTCATATCCACGGTCTATCTGGTGTATATTCTGTATAGTGCTTTTGCCAGATGCAGATAATGCGGCTATCAGCAATGCTACACCCGCACGTATATCGGGAGAAACCATGTTGATGCCTCTGAGCGATTGCTGCTTGTCCAACCCTATTACCACCGCCCTGTGCGGATCACACAGTACGATCTGCGCACCCATCTCTATCAGTTTATCAACGAAGAACAACCTGCTCTCAAACATTTTCTGGTGTACCAGTACAGTACCTTTTGCCTGCGTAGCTAATACCAACACTATACTCAGCAGGTCAGGCGTGAGGCCCGGCCATGGATGATCATAAACAGTAAGTATGGAGCCATCTATGAATTTCTGTATGCGGTAATGCTCTTGTGCGGGAATGTAGATATCATCTCCTTTTACCTGGAGCTCTATCCCCAGGTGCTGAAAAGTTTCGGGTATTATGCCCAGGTGTTCTGCATCTACGTTTTTTATGGTCAGCTCGCTTTGTGTCATAGCTGCAAGGCCTATGAAGGATCCCACTTCTATCATATCTGCAAGCAACCTGTGTGTGCAGCCCCCCAGTTTCTTTACGCCCTGTATGGTCAGGAGGTTGGTCTTTATGCCGGTTATGTTTGCCCCCATGCTTATCAGCATACGGCATAGCTGCTGTATGTATGGCTCACATGCTGCGTTGTATATGGTAGTTGTTCCTTCGGCCATAGATGCGGCCATAATGAGATTGGCCGTACCAGTGATAGATGGTTCTTCCATCAGTATGTTAGTGCCCACCAGTTGCTCTGTATCCAGGCTGAACATCTGGTTGTCTATATCATAAGTGAAATCAACGCCCAGTTTCTCAAAGCCCCTGATATGCGTATCCAGCCTGCGACGACCTATCTTGTCACCACCGGGTTGTGGTATGTATGCTTTGCGGAAACGAGCCAACAGCGGTCCTGCCAGCATGACGGTACCGCGCAGTTTACCGGACTTCTTTTTGAAGGCATGAGTAGTGAAGTAATCAGGGTCTATATTATTGGCCTGGAACACTATGGTGTTCTTTGCAGGGCGCTCTACTTTCACGCCCATGTCTTCCAGCAGCTCTACGAGTGTATTTACATCAATGATGTCGGGCACGTTTGTAAGCGTCACCTTTTCATCTGTGAGCAATGCTGCACATATTACCTGTAATGCTTCGTTCTTGGCTCCCTGTGGCGTAATGGAACCATGCAATGCATGCCCACCGCGTATTTCAAATGCGTTCATAAAACACCCCAACCCCTAAAGGGGCTTTTTCATGTTATTAAATAGCCAAACCATTAAAATAAAGGAAGCCTCCTTCAGCCGATCTGGGATTTGAGTTACTTACTTACTTCTTCTTGAATTTCCTGTTCTTATTGAAGTTGCCACCACCGCCACTGCCAAAACTATTGCCGCCGCCGCCACTATTGTCGCGGTCGCGGAAGTTATTATTGTTGCGCTGCTGACCACCCTGGCCGCCGCCCTGGTTGCCCTTAAAGTTGCGGTTGTTGTTATTGCGCTGCTTAAAGTTGTTTGCCGGACGTGGATTGTTGTCGAAATGCACACGGTAGCCACCCGTCTCATACTTCAGCACACCGCCGGTTATCTCCGCCAGTTCATTCTTTATCATGTCGTCATGCACAGGCTCTTTATGCCAGTTGGCATAAGCCAGCTTCATGTAGTAGCCTATAGCCTGTGTAAGACCGTGGCGTGTTTCTTCATTGGTTTCCGCTATCGCTCTTTTCAGCAATACCTGTATGTTCTTGCCCAGGTGCCTGTGTACAAAATTATCCTGCGGGTAGGGTAGTACTTCCGGCTTTGCAAACACGTCTTCACGTGCCGGGCACGGGTAAGGAGCATCTACGTCGAGGTTAAAGTCGGTCATCTGATACAGGTGGTCCCACAGCTTATGCTTGTAGTCCTCTATCGTTTTCAGATGAGGGTTCAGTGTGCCCATCAGTTCTATGATCACTTCTGCCTGGTTCAGCCGCTTCTGGCGGTCTTCCACAGTCACCAGGTATTCTACCATTTTTTGCACGTTACGCCCATATTCGGGCATCAGCATCCTGCTGCGTGTAGTATTATATTCCATCAAAATATTAAAAGTTCAAAAAGCTAAGGAAATGATGTCTTGATATGCGCTATAAATTTCGGGCCCGTACTATCAACCGATATGCGCTAAGGCAAATATAAGGGAATTCTGACAATAACAACACCCGTATGTCGCTCATTATTGCATGTCGCACGGCCTTATGCCTACGGTTACTACCTTTTGCCCCCATATCTTATGGTTATCATCGTGCAGCTGCACGATGTATATACCTGCCGGGTCAACCTTCGGGTTAAACTCTACCACGACCGTATAGCCATACTTATCTATCACCTGGTCGGCCTCTATTTGTTTGTACCTGGTGCCATCCTGTTTAAGCACTACCAGGTACATGTGTTTGTATCCTTCATTGCCCCAGTGCATAGTGGCGTACACCCTTTCCTGCCCGGCAACTATTACCGGTAGCCCATTAGTAGGCTCCAGTTTATTTTCCATATAGTATTCCGGCACTTTTATTTTCTTCAGTTTGGCCATATAGGCTATCAACTCTTCTGATTCCCGCACATGGTCGTGGCTATATACGGTATTCAGGCAAAATCCGTTGGTGAAGGTCCACACTGCATACTGGGCTACGTGTACGTCTATATTGTTGGTCTTTATGTACGTAAGTGTCTTTGCCATATTACTGTCGCCCTGTTTCAGGAATCGATAGCTCATGTCTTTCATAGGGCCCCTGGCATAGCTCTTACCGCAAAATGCCTGCAGACTTATATCTTCACTACCGGAGGGTTTTAGTACGATACTTTCGTTGCCCATCACTACCAGGTCCTGGTAATTAGTATCTGCCGGCCGGAAGATAAGCCCAGGGTCTATGTCAACGGTCATTTCTTTATCGGTATTATTGGTCAGGCTCAGCTTTAGATTCTTAGTGCCAAGGTAGCCGCCAAGTGATGTTGCGTTTACAGAAATGGTTTTCGATATCATTGCCCTTTTCAGCGATATATGCCCCGTATTGGCAATGCCGGGGAAGCAAATAAGAGCGCAACAGCAGAATAACAGCAACTTTTTCAGATAAATACTACCGTTCATAAGTATGCGGAATGATATTCACGTAATTTATGAATAATATTTCAAATAATATAGTATTGACGATTTATTAGATACGCTCGGGCAATCTGTACCATAAATTCACCATTCTGTCCATTGTTATATCTTGTACATAGTTAGATATTTGCATAAACATATTTTTATGAAAGCCTTATCGTTGTTGCTTATCGATCTTGCTGCATGTGTGCTTTCTCCTGCGCAGGGTGTTTCTTTTTTCAGGTATTATAATGCGCCCTTCCCCAATGCAGAGAACAACTCATATAGTGTTATTCAAACCCGTGACCTTGGCTATCTGTTTACAGGGGTAACTCCCGTTCAAACAGGCCCGTTCGATTTTGAGGGTAAAATGATGCTGTTCAAAACCGACGCTGTGGGAGACACGCAATGGGTAAAGAAACTGGACCTTCCGGATGGCTGTCCTGATGCCAACGGCTATGTGGTGAGAGAATTAAACGAGGGTTATCTGGTAGCGGGCGCCTGCACCTATACGCTTATATTGGTGCGCACCGATATACACGGCGATACGCTATGGACAAGGCATACCGGCCATTATGTAGGCACCGATGTAAGTATGCAGCTCACACCCGATGGTGGCTGTATAGTAGCAGGTACTACCAGCATGACCAACGATAGCGCTAGAGTAATAAAATTTGATAATCTGGGCCATGAGCAATGGACCCGGACTTATAAACATTGGCCCAGCCAGCGTGCTGCAGATATTCGCACTACCACAGATGGCGGTTATATGTTACTGACCAATGCGGTTACCTTCACCGGGTTATCCGTGCCCGAAGTATTTAAGCTGGATGCAGTGGGAGATACCATGTGGACCGCAGAATACCTGGATACCGGCTATGTGCCGGTGATGAAAACCATTATACAAACTGCAGATGGCGGCTATATGGTATCCGGTGGTATAGGCTCTGACGGACAATTGATGAAATTGCGTGCTGACGGAAGCCGCGACTGGTCGCTGATGCTGCCCCACTACCCAAGCTATGGCGTCTATGAAGATACCGCTCATGCATGGTATTCGCTGGCTATGGAATATAGCTACAAGATAGGCCTGCAAAAGATAACCTATAGTGGCAGCTCTGTACTGTGGTCGCGCACCTATGGCACCAATGCCGAATATGCTACCGACTTTGCTCATACACAGGATGGCGGCTTTATACTTACCGGCTATGGCAGGTATATGGACAATCCCGACTCTGTATTTAATATCCTGGTAAGGACGGATGCAGAAGGTGTTTTGTCGACACCTGCTGTCCATCACATCGCCCCTGAAAAGCATAACATATCAGTATATCCCAACCCGGCAACAACAATACTCAACATCACATCACCCGATAAAATAAATGGCGTGATTATCTGCAATGTACTCGGACAGGAATTGTTTAATCGCTGTTATAATACAGCACAGGTAAAGGTGGACATTGCATCTATTCCAGCAGGCGTTTATATAATTAAGGTAAATGGATCGGAGGTGAAGAGGTTTGTGAAGCAATAAATGAGGGATACTTATGAAACTTTACTACTAAAGTACAAGGTATATCGTTTTATTAAAGAAGAACTCCATAAGTGTGTGCAAGTATTTATGTGCCGTGACTGCCGATAATTGGCCATGTTCAGACTTAAATACCGTAAATTCGCACCCCGATGAATCTGGAAGTGCTGCAGGGTTTTTACCAAAATGATATCCGTCTAAAACAAATAGCGGCCGGAATCCTATTGCCCGGGCACAAGATAAGAGTGTATCTCGACAATCTTAGGGGCTCTGCTATCAACTTCATTGCCGCAGGTATGTGGCATATTTCAGACTACAATCATGTATTCATTCTGAATGATAAAGAGGAAGCAGCCTATTTTCATAACGACATTGAGCATCTTACTAAAGGACTGGATATTTTCCTCTTTCCCGATTCGTTTAAGAAAGTAGGATCGTTCAATGAGCTGAACAGTAGTCATGTGATGCTGCGCACAGAAGCCCTGACGAAGTTTACCGGTAAGAAAGTAAATAAGAAGATACTGGTCACTTACCCCGAGGCGTTGTTTGAGAAAGTGGTCAACCAATCCTCGCTGTCAGACAATATGATCAGTCTGAAGGTAGGGGAAACGCTGGACGTAGATGGTCTGCTGAACAGGTTCGTATCGCTTGGCTTTAAGCGCGAAGACTTTGTGTATGAGCCGGGGCAGTTTGCCATCAGGGGAGGTATACTGGATATTTATTCGTTTGGTAATGAGCATCCGTACCGTGTAGAGCTGTTTGATACTGAGGTAGACAGCATCCGTATCTTCAACCCGGAGACCCAGCTATCAGAGCGTAAACTGTTGCAGGTATCCATATTACCCAACATAGAAACGAAATTCGATACTGAACAAAAGATATCACTGCTTGATTACCTGCCGGAAAATACCATTATCTGGGCGAAAGACCTGTCTTTTGTAACAGGCAAGCTGGCGAAGCTGGCTGCCGACCTGCCGGATAAGATGGAGATGAGCCAGGTAGCGGTTGACCATGAAGAAGAATGGCTGAAAGAGTTTTCCCGTGCTGATTTTGAAACAGGTGATGAGTGGACGGAAAAGATAAAGAACAGGCACCTTATAGAATGGTACAACCATTCGCTGGAAAAGATAACAGGAAGTGAGATTGATGCAACATTCAAGTTCGCTACCGATGAGCAGCCGGTGTTCAACCGCCAGTTTGCGATGCTCATCAGCGATCTGCAAAAGCGCATTGCTGAGAAGTATGTGCCTTACATATTTGCAGAGAACCCCAAGCAGCTGGAGCGTTTGCGCAGCATATTTGATGATCTGAATGCAGGTATTCAATTTGTGCCTGTACCGGTTTCTATCAGCAAAGGCTTTATAGATCATGATAAGAAAGTGATCTGCTATACAGACCATCAGATATTTCAGCGGTATCATAAGTACAGTGTAAAGCAGGCATATACCAAGGGCAAAGCGCTAACGCTGCGTGCCTTGCGTGAATTAACTCCCGGTGACTATGTTACACATATAG
>JAOQAP010000244.1 GCA_025963465.1 Flavipsychrobacter sp. | reverse complement strand
TACCATAACAGAATAAGATGCTGTAAGTGAATAAGTATACGTCACATTTGTTGCGCCAGGTAACATTGTAGATCCGATATACCATTGGTAGCTTGTATATGGTCCGCCTGTTGCAGTGAGTGTACTACCTGACAAACTAATAGTGGGCATAGGTTTAGGACTGATAATTATGGTCGATGTAGTTGAATCTACCGTTCCGCTTCCATAAGCTTTGATCTTTACTGTTACAGGCCCCGGCACTGAAAAACAAATATCAGTTATCCCTGATTTTGCAGCACCAATATATGCACTACTCGGTGCTACAGACCATTGCACACTGTCTATCAGTCCTGTACTGGTACTTGTGAAGGTAATACAGCTATCCTGGCAGGTTGTTGCAACTGAGGATCCGAATGATGCTTTAGGGGAAACAGAAAAACACAGGCCGGTTTCTCCCAAATTAATGATCTTCCTTACCCGGTTGTTATGGTACTCGGGCAAATAAAGGTTCAAAGACCCATCAAATGTCAGATTGTTTGGACCATTTATTTGTGCTGCAGTTGCCAGCCCCCCATCTCCGGAAAATCCTGCTACACCCGTTGCAACAACTGTACTTATTATCCCGGCAGGTGTTATTTTACGAACCCTTTGCCCGTTCCAGTCCGTAAAGTACACGTTACAATTAGCATCTACTGCTAGCCCATTAGGATAATCCACAGTCGATGCCGTAGATGGTCCTCCATCTCCCGTTGTCGATGCAGTGCCGTTACCCGCTATGGTCGAAACTATTCCTAATGTATTTATCTTCCTGATACGGTGATTCGCCGCATCAGCAATATACATATTACCTAAACCATCAAAACCTACACCGATTGGTGCATAAAAGTTGGCTGCCGTGGCCGGGCCGCCATCGCCACCAAATCCACCAAATCCATTTCCTGCAACTGTTGTAATTATTCCCCCTGGCGTAATTTTTCTAATAACATTGTTCCCCGCGTCACAAAAAAACATGTTTCCTGCAACGTCCGTTGTCAATCTGCTGGGATCATGCACCTGCGCCGCACTTGCAGGGCCACCATCTCCGGTATAGCCCGGCACACCGTTACCTGCATAAGTACTCATAATACCAGATGCGTCTAATTTCCTTATTCTCTGGTTATTATTATCAATAATGTACGTGTTGCCTGCTCCGTCAATATACATATCTATGGGATCATTGAGTTTGGCCGAGGTTGCAGGTCCGCCATCACCTCCGTAACCCGCAATACCGCTACCGGCATATGTACTCACAATACCACCTGGAGTGATCTTCCTGATCTTTGCTCCGCTATACTCGATCACATACAAATTTCCCGACTTATCGAAATAGGCACATGAAGGATTGTTGAACGTAGCTGCTGTTGCCGGCCCACCATCGCCTGTTGAAGTAGCAGCCCCGGTACCTGCAAAAGTGCTTATGATTTGGGCATTTATATTCCTAGCTCCCCCAATTATCAAATTGAGAAACATTAACAAACCGAATAATCTGCTTTTTTTCATAGTTGATTGCTTATTAAGGTCTTAAACATATACTCACAAAAATAGAAAAAAATAATTATGAATAATATTTAGGGTAAGGACAATTAAATAATTACGCTGCAAATTGATAGCAAATTTGATCTACAGAGATGAAGAAGCTAAACGAAATCCAGGGCCGCTACCATTGAAGCTCGGGTAACAATCTCTGCGAACAGTTACGCGTAAACGAACAACAAAGAAACGCCACGCGCCACCACGCAATACCCCCTGATCTCCTGTCGCCGGGCCTGTAGGATTAGTTTGTTCTGCAGCGCTATATGGGCCAAACCAATCAGAACACCACTCCCAAACATTGCCGGTCATATCATAGATACCAAGTCCATTTGGTTTTTTCTTTCCTACGGGGTGCGTTAAAAAGTCACTGTTCCACGCATACCATGCAACCTGCTCTATATCGTTGCCTCCGCTATATTCATATTTATCATGACGAGGTCCACCCTTTGCAGCATATTCCCACTCTGCCTCTGTTGGCAATCGGTAGACTTTTCCTGTTTGCCTGCTCAACCAATTGCAATATGCAATTGCATCGTTCCGGCTTACATGTATCACAGGATGATCTTCCTGGTTCACTCGCTTATTTCCTAACACATCATATTCCCATGTCACACCCTTCTTTTCATAAATAAGCTCTTTACCGTCAAATACAAAACTAAATCCTGCTTTTTCTGCATCAGTAACATATGTATGTGTATTCATGAACTTGCGAAACTCTGCAACGGTCACCTCGTATTTTCCCATCATAAAACTGCTTAGGTTCACAGTATGTTCTGGCTTTTCTTCCTTTTCATCAGTTCTTGTATCATCACCCATCCTGAAATGCCCTCCCTTAACTAGCACCATCTGTGGCGCTATATAATCTGAAGTAATTGGTATGGGATCTTTCGTGACAGATACTTGCGTGCTACCTGCTGTGCTGGCCATAGCATGCGTATCATTTTTGCCTGAGTCTGCATTTGTTCCAGCAGGTTCATTTGTTTTTCCATTCCCCTGGCACGAAAAAATAAGAAATGCAAAAGCAGGAATAATGATGTAATTGGAATATCTTTTAAGCACACTGATATGCGGATAGAATGGCTTCATTGTTATTTATGATGATAATGGGTGGATCTGTTTGCTAAATCAAATTTATAAAAGTAAGCTTGGAAAAATATATTTACTTTATAAGATTACATAGTATGGTCGCATTTAAATAAGTAACTAAGCGATCAATGATCGTGTTCCTTTACATTGTTGATATTTAAGTCCTATCGCGCATGAATTCAACACGTTTTTTTTGAATTAGTGAACTGAAAAGTATATTTTTGGTTGCTTATTCAGATACTAATCAACCACCATGTCAATTCAAAAAATACGCATTGCAATTTTTATTTTAGGTCTTGCAATATCCGGTAATTTGTATGCCCAGGGAACAACTACTTTTATTTTTCCCGACTTCTATCATTACACCAAAACAACAAAAGGAGATACCTCATGGAGCTATGAATGTTTCGATAAGAATGGGCACTCCGTATATATGTATACTTTGAAAAATATAAATGAGATAACAACCATTAAGTACCTAAAGATATATCCGGAATATGCATGGAAACAAGGCAGTATTATGAGCCCTCCGTATGCTCACATGAAGCTATATAGTTATGAACATCCTAGTCCTGATGTATGGCTGGGTGTGGAGCCCAGGACAAACAAAATAACCCGCTACAAACTATATAAAGACAAAATAGTGCGTACAGAAAAAGTGACACTTGTAGATCTTAAAAACAAGAAGAAGAATTTTATTTACAAGTATTGCAAAACAGAGGTGGTCAAATAATTATAGCAACCTATTTAAATGGGTTGCGTAGTTTCCATTTTCCATCTTCCATCGTTGAAAAATAGTTGGCAAACCAGTTTATTGCAACACTGGAAATATTAGCTGTTTTAATAAAATAGTTAGTGTTTGCTGCTTTCGCTCCTATACTTGCTTTTGCATCAAATGAGGTCCTGCCCAGCTTCAATTGCTTTTTGCCCGATCGTATGGCGCGCTCCAGTCCTGAAAATAAAATATTGAAGTATAACTGGTGTTCTGTATTAGCATTGTAATCAAAGCCTATATAGTATAGCTCATATGCATCATCACTTACAAACCCACTGTAAAAGCCAACCAGCTTATTTTCTTTATAAAAACCTATTACCTCAAAGTTATCTCCGTAAACCTCTTTTAACCGGCTGAAATGCGCCGCACCTACATGTGCAAGAACAAAGGGCTGGCTTTCCGCTACTTTAAGGAATAAAGAATGAATGGCCATCTGTTGTTTTTTGATCTCGTCTCCGGTTAGCGCCTGTATTGTTATGCCTTTACGTGTAGCCAGTATTTTATTTGCCCTTGTACGGTATTTGCGGCTTAGTGCCGAAATATAATCTTCTATTGATTGCCATTCTGCCTGCACATCCAGTGTCATCACCTGGTCATTCCATGGCGTATGATAGTTCATACTGCCCATCCACTTCCACACATTTTTAGATACCGGCAGATCTTTCAGTATCACAGCAGTTACATGCTCCTCATCTGCAAGTCGCTCTGCTGCCGAAACCATTATCTCCATAGCTTCGTCTTCATCCAGGACAGACTCATTGTACGTGTATCCAACAATATCATTGCGCAAGGCATTCCCGGATACCAGCACCTTTGCTTTTTTCAGGTCAAGGAATAAACGAAAAATGCTTTTCACAAAGCTCTTGTTCTTTTCAAAACTGAAATTATGCGAGGTGAGCGTTACCAGCTGAAAATAACAGAATAAGACCGGGGCTTCATTACGGTATATGACTATGTAACGAAACATAGAATCTGTCAGTGTTTGTTCCATTGCTGCCAGGTAGCCGTATGTCAGCTCTGTTACCATACCCATATTCAGCTGTTCCAACTCTGTTTTGACTTCCGTTACACGATTGCTGATAGTAATAGCAGGCTCTTTCTTCCCCTTCACTGTCTTTGTAAACATTTGTTTAAGGCACGAAGCAATCAGGCAATTATCATAAGGAGAGGAAATAGATATAGTCGAAGTAGCAGGCCTGCTCATGTGTTGTTTCTTTATTCAAATTTAAAGGAAATAGCAGTAGATAACTTATTTATATCGCTCAGGGACAAATATTGATATGAAGGTATTATCCAAAAACAATAACTGTATATATACTGTAGTGGCGGAAGAATTAAAATAAGTGATCACACCTGGGTTAAAACAAGTAAGCCCAACAATTTAGTTGGGCTTACTTGTTTTAACTATTATTCAGCTCAATTAAATTATAGCTGAAGGTAACTATTGATCACGAACCCGTTATTATCCTGTATCATATTCTTACCGCCTATCTCTCTGCCAAGTTGTAGTGTTTGTTTCAGGTACCCACCCTCTACTTTGAACTTGCTATTGAATTTATAACCTATAAAGACAGCAATTCTATTCTGGTCAAAAATGTTTTCTCCTACATTTTTACCAAAACCTATTAGTATTTCGTCATAAGCCGCGGCGTATACCTTTTTGAATACTGGCACATCCACACGGGGCATATACCTTACCCTGTTCATGTATATATATTCGTCAGGCCCATCGCTGCTCATAGTGCGTAATTTACCTATCCAGCGTTGTTCTATACGCAGCCTGTGTTGCAATGATACCTTACCAATAGGACTGTTGATGACCAGCTGCTCGTATATCCTGTGCTCCGGAAACACCTTAGCTACAGATGCTATAGAATAATCGCCATAAGGGTAGGTCAATATCCACCCATATCCCGCTTGCACAGTTATCTGCGGATGGAATTTATAACTAAGGCCCACACGTACTAAGCTTTGCTGCCAGCTGGCAACCCAGTCAGCTCTGCGAAACTGGTATTCTATATAACCACTCAACTTTTTATTGATAGCCGACGTAATAATCCCTGTAAACCACCCAATGTTATTATGATGCGTCAATCGGACTTGCGCATTAATATGGGGGGCTGTCAACATAACTAGCAATAGAACCAATAGATATTTCTTCATCCTGCAAATATAATGCTGGAATGAAAGGCAATAAGAATTATGCACCATTTACAACTATTCAATACAAATTATTTTCATTGAAAATGCGGTTTTATAATCCTTAACCTTAAAATAATATAAAGGTGTTAATTACGTAACGTTGATTTTAAAGTAGTTATGTAATACAATTCTAATTTTGCCCAAACATTAAGAAATCATGAAGAAATTATTATCTTTTATACTATTCCTCGTTCCGACTGCTGTTTTTGCCCAGGCAGACAGTGTAAAGAAAGATCAGCTTAAGCCTTCACATTGGTATGATCATATATCAATGAGGGGATATATGCAGGTTCGTTACAACAGGTTGTTGGAAACAAACCCTAAACTGAAGAATGAACAGGGCGATAAATCAATAGGTGATAATAATGGTGTTTTCATCAGGCGCATGCGCCTCATATTCTTCGGGCAGATACATGAAAGAGTATACTTTTATATACAACCCGATTTCGCCTCTGCAATAAGCAGCACTGCCTTAAATTTTGCCCAACTAAGGGATGCATATGTTGATCTTGGTTTTGACAAAAAGAATGAGTTTCGCCTCAGGCTGGGGCAAAGTAAAGTGCCTTATGGCTTCGAAAATATGCAATCGAGCCAGAATCGCCTGCCTTTAGACCGTACGGACGCTATAAACAGTGCAATGCCAAATGAGAGAGATCTGGGCGCTGTATTCTATTGGGCGCCGGATAAGATCAGGAAGCGCTTCTCA
>JAOQAP010000207.1 GCA_025963465.1 Flavipsychrobacter sp. | reverse complement strand
GAGCGCTACGATGCTAGTGTCTGCAGCACAACCGGCAGGTTATTATACAAATGCAAGCGGTGTGCCGGTAACGGTTAATTATAACTAACCTCTCCCGGCCTCTCCGAGGGAGAGGTGAAGTTACGTACGATCGTGTGTGAGTATTTTCTTAACCGCAAAGGCTAGTATGGCGGAGCAAATAGAAATAACGCGAAACAGCATTGTAAGCACTAGATATTTTTATGAAAAACATTGCGTAGCTCCAGGTAGTCGAGGTAGTAAATGACCTTTACGGAGAGACTATTGCTTGCGGGTGTTTGTATGGTGTTGTTCACATCATTGAAATAGTTGGTCTCTATGTTTTGCCCCACAGAGTAGATGCTGTTCTGGTATACCACGCTCATTTCGCTGCCCGGCCTGAACTGCCATATATAGCTCATGTACACATTGAAGCTATTGAAGTTGATATCGTGATTTGTATTGTAGGTAGTATTTGCAAGCTTTCCATCTGCCATCAGTAGATTGTACCGCGAATATTCTGCCTGCGACCAATAGTGCCTTGCAGCCAGCTTCAGCGACATTTTATTGGTAAAAATGTAAGCAGCATCTATGGTATTTGTCATCGTATTTATCTTACGCACACCCAGGTATATAGAATCGCCAACCTTATTTACAAAGCCCACATCGCCCTGCTGCAGTTGCCAATCTATGCTGTATATCATAGAGAACTTATTGCTGAACCTATAGCGCGGGGACAGTGACCAAAAACGGGTGGTATGGTTTGCTTCCGAAAAGCCTTTGTAGTTTATCTCGCCATCGAGTGCGAACTTCTTGCGGTAGTCTGATGACCAGGTGGCACCAATGGTATAGTTCTGCGGACGCACGTAGTACCTGCCAGGCGTGCGTGGTTCAAAATAATCATTGATCTTAAAAGGCTGGCTTACCCAGTAGGCACCTATATACAGATAGTTGCGCAGGATGGCACTATGTGATCCAAATATCTCGGCCTGCATAAATGCGTTGGGATTGTACACCCGATAATAATCAATGCCCACGTGGTTATAAGTAGTATTGAAAATACCGAATGGCTTGTAAGTATTATAATACTCATCGACCTGGTAATAGGTAATATTGTTTCGGTCCAGGTAACCAAGATCGTTAGGATTAAATCGATCGGTGATAGAGCGGGTCCTTATGTCCCATGTGTTATTACCACTGAGCTTTCCAAAGTTGAGGTAGTAGCGGTAGCCCACGTCATCCTTACCGGCTTTGTATAGCTGGCTCATATCGCCGGAGCCATCTACGCCATAGGTATTTTTCTTGTTGGCAAACTTGAACAACAGTGCGGTAACATCTGCATTGTAGGTGTTATCGTTGCGGGCTACATTGGTATTTACAAAGCTGATGTAAGAATTGTTCTTCAATGCCTGGTCGAGCACGAGTACATTGTAATTGGTAAGTGGCGATGTCTGCAGCTTACGTGTGCTGAATGTGAAAGTATCCTGCAAAGTGGCATTGGCGGGTGCAGATACGGCATTGAAAAACCCGATGCCGAGGTTGGTCTTTGTACGGCCGGATATTTTGGTAGCATTATACAGGCGGGTATTAACCGGGTTTTCGATCACCCGCTCATTGGAATCGAGTGCAACATATGGCTTGCTGTAGTTAACCGGGGTGCCCCCTACCCTACGGGAGTAGAACAAGTCGTTCTTATTGAACAGGTCGAGGCCTTCTGTAAAGAAATAGCGACGTTCATCATACTTTACTTCTATTGGAGACAGGTTGAGCACCTTGTTGTCGTAGATAGTTTGGCCGAAGTCGGGAACAAGCGTCATGTCCAAAGTAAAGCTTTCATTGAAACCATACTTCACGTCCATACCACCATTCAGGCTTTGCGCATTGTGACCTGCATAGTTTTGTGCATAGGCAGATACATAAGGAAGGAGCGATAACCGCAAAGGAGCTACCACATCATGAATACCATTAAGTAAACCTGACTGGCTAAGTATGTTCGCTACATTTGGCGACACTGCATTCCAGTAATTATACTCCCGGTAACGGCGTATACTTCTTACAAAATTGACACCCCATAGCTGCACTTCTTTTTTCGGGAAGCGCAATGCGGAGTAAGGGATCTTCATCTCTACGCTCCAACCACTGTCTGTGATTGCTACGGCAGAATACCATGCAGCATTCCATGCCGTATTTATACCATCAAATTTCACAATGGCATCTACCTGCACACCGGCGGCCGTGACAAGGAAAGAAGTAGCATTCTGGTTATCGAAGTAGGTATCGAAAGTAACACCAAATTCATCTGTATTACCGCCATCATCATCACGTGCAGAAAACTGCCTCAGTATATTGTCCGGATGATCGTCATAGAGCATGGCACCTACATACACGGCCTCATCATCGTATAATATACTTACCGCTGTAGGTTTTGTAGCCGGCTGCCCCGGTTCAGGTTTAAGCTGAATGAAATTGACGGCTTTCTCTGCCTTTTGCCAAATGGCTTCAGTAAGCCGGCCATCGATGATTATCTTTTCACCTGCGGCGGCGGCATTAAGTGTTTTCCTGAATGACTGGGCATCAACAGTAGATACACCGGTTGCAAGTGTAAGCAGCAATATTATGTACCTAATGGGTGTCCTCACAACCTGTACGGAATTGGGCTAATAAAACTATAACTGAGGCACTTATCCTGCCCTTCAATTCCCCGCCGTACTATGTGTCATTAAAAGCTTGACGTAACAGTTGCTTTAACACCGTTGAAAGCAGGCTCATAGCGGCATACACCACCGGTACAGTTGATACCGTCTATCTGTTTTACATAAGCAAGTGTGAAGCGATGGGCACCCTTGGTATAAGCCACAAAAATATTGTAATAATGATCTGCTTTTTTAGATGCAAAACCAGGGTAGATATGGTTAGGGTTGTATGCATTCTTAACCTGCCTTACATTATACATATCGGATAACGAGAACGACCATTTAGGCGCTATGCTGTATTCCAGCAATGCAAATATCCATGACCCGTAGTCCTGCTTTGAACTCATGTACTGTACTTCTGCACGCACAGACTTCAGATCACTAATACGATATGTAGCTTCAACAAAAGGAGTTATAGCGAATAAGGTCTGCGGAGTATCAGACCTGGTCTGATACAGCGAAACGTTGTACTCCATGTATTGTACCCCACCCTGGAATATCCACGATTTCAATCCCTGGTAGTAACCTTCCACAAAGCCTTCGCGATATAGCTTTATATTATCCAGGGTATTGATGCTGGTATAGGTCAGCGTGAAATTGGTCACATCATTAGGAGCTAAGTTCAGGTTCGCTGTTCCTGCAAGTTCTGATATATCCTGTGAAGCAGGCGTGTAGCGGGACATAAGACGCTCCGGGCGTAATACAGCTACCACAGGCTGCCAGTTCATATAGCCCTCATTTTTAAGCTCATTAGGAGAAGTTTTCATCAGGAAGTGCTCCGTACGCTTTCCTGTAAGGCTCAACGCTACGCCCTTACGGCCATAGTTCAAAGAGGTATACTGTACGTTACCGGGCTTGTCTACAAGTAAATTATATTCATTGAGCGCTTCGTGTGTTTTGTAAGCTCCTTCCGCATACCATGAAAAGCCTTTGTAAGTAAGCGTGTTATAACCTGTGAATCCATACACGTTGTACATAGGCACAAAACGGGTTTCCAATGGCTGTGAATTAATGTTACCAACTACCTGGTTCATAGAGTTTGCATCAAGCGTGCGGTCGATAAATCCAACACCCGGAACAATATGCACTTTGCCTATGCTGTAGTCGCCCTCTGCATTAAAGCCCCTAATCACCGGACCATAGCGTAGATTATTGACTGCATTATTATTCTTCTGCTGGCCCGTAAAGGCTTTGAGGGAAATATTATTGGTAAGGTTGTATTTTAACTGAAGTCCTACAAGCCCGTTATCAATAAGCAAGCCCCTATTTTCATAAGCACGAAAGAGGATACCGCTGCCTATCTGGTCGTAGATGGTACCTACCGTAATACTCAGGTCCTTCATCTCTTTTGTAATGCTCCATGCGCCAACTCCAAAATCAGTATTTGCAGAGGTATTGTTTTTAAGGTTTGAGTTGTTAAAGCCGTCGGCACGTAAGAAAAATGTAAAGCCCTTGATGTTATACCTGAGGCTAAGCCATGCTTCGCTACCGCTAAGGTAGTTATCGTACAAAGGATTGCCTGCTGCCCTGATATTTGTATCTCTCTGAAAAGAATTCAGGTTCATCATCAGGTCTCCTGAGAATGTACCTTGTGCGAATATCTTAGCAGAGATAAATAGTAACAAAAATAAAATAGCTGATTTTTTCATTTAGAGGCGTATATTGTTAAAGTTTTTCCGAAATTAGTCGCTTAATTTAATTTTGGCAAAGTTTTCGCTTATTTATTTTAAAAACAAGTAATTATGAAAAAAATACTGGTAGCCGTTGCAAGTTTATTTTTAGCCGCTACACTGCATGCGCAGGAACTTCCTGAAACACAGATAAAGGATGTGAACACAGGAAAGAAAATAGCATTTAACCAGACTTTTGAAAAAGGCAAGGTTACGGTCATCAGCTTCTGGGCTACATGGTGTGTACCATGCAAGAAAGAGATAAAGAATATATCCCTGAAACTCCCGGAATGGAAGAAAGAAGCGGATTTCAACTATATGACCATATCTATAGATGAGGCGCGCGCAGAAGGCCTGGTGCGTACTTATGCTATTTCACAAGGCTGGTCTTTTCCTTATTTTATTGATGCGAACTCTGATCTTAAGCGCTCTCTTAGTTTCCAGTCGGTACCATATACTATCATATTAGACAAGAATGGCAAAGTAGCATTCACACATACCGGCTACGAAGAAGGCGGTGAAGGTGAGGTATGGGCCAAGGTGAAAGAACTGGTTGCAGCCAAATAATGTAAAATATAAGAATTAAAATAAGTAAAGAGCCAGGATATGGCCCTTTACTTATTTTATAGTTTGAAGAATTGTTCGCGCTGCATCTGCATAATTAAATTTGTGTACAAGATCGTCAATGTTACGCAGTGCGGGTTTGGTAATAATGCTATTTAATGCTGCAGTAATATTTTCCACATTCAAAGGATCGCAGAAAGCTGCATAATTACTATAAAGCTCTTTGTATACCGGTATATCAGAACACAACACATTACAACCGTAAAAGAGGCCCTCCAGTAATGGTATACCAAACCCTTCATACAAAGAAAGGGAGACCAACACTTCTGCTTTTTGGTACATCTCTATTAACTCGGTATCGGTAAAGCCCTCACATATCTGTATATTGTTACTAACAAGCATATTTTCATCCAGTCCGCTTTCGCTAAACACTTTATTCTTGTCGCCAATAATCACGAGGCGGTATCTATCCTTGATATTGCTTTGTAAAAATGCGGTTACGAGGTTGTGATGGTTCTTCCGTTTGTTAAAAGAACCAACGGATAAAATAATTTTTTCCTTAGGCACTTCAGCAGAATAACCAACATCTAACATCCTTTGAGAAATGCCGTTGTATGTTACAGATATTTTTGCAGGAGGTATATGATAATATCTTGTCATTTCACTCTTCATTGCCTGACTGACGGTAAATATATGCCTGGCTTTATTGGCAAGCCGAGGCATAAGTATATTGTACCATATGGAAAACATCTTTGAGTTCCATTCGGGATGGTGATAGAATGCAAGATCGTGTATAGTGATATAATTATTGTTGTAGATCAGAGGTGCTGTATTAGCAAGATTTATAAGGGGCGGATTTTTCTGTTTTAAAAGGAATAAAGGCAGGTCGGTTTGCTCCCATAAATGCCCTGTTTTTGTACCTGTTACCTGTACCTCAAGTTCGGTGGCAATGTTATTGTGTAGTATGTTCCCGGGAGATAGGAAAACTGCTTCAGGGTACATTTTTTTTATTTGCCGACTGCATTCAATTCCATACCTTTGTACCCCTGAAAGGGGTTGGGTCAGAAAACGTGCATTTACGTATATTTTCATCAAAAGCGGTATGGAAAGAGTTCCTGCTGCAAAATAGAAACAAACTTACAACGTGCAAAATATCACGCGAATATATGCGCTTAGCAAGCGAAATGTAATATTACGATACAAAAGCTCATTGGTTGGTTTTTTTTGGGGATTTATTAAGCCATTGATTTATCTGCTGATATTTACTGTACTTTTTGCTCAAGGTTTTCCCAACCTTAATAACTACGTGTTATATGCAACCTCCGGATTAATCTTATGGTTCTTCTTTTCTAACATTACAGGACAGTCTGTCGGTAACATCGTAGGATCAGCAGGCTTGTTGAAATCGTTAAATATTCCACCAATGTTTTTTCCATTGTCTGAGATGCTGAGTGAGTTATTTAACCTGGTTCTTACTGTGCTTGTTTTTTTAGTATTAATGAATTGGTTCGGAATAATTTACGACTGGAAATTATTGCTCATTATACCATTCATGCTATTGTTTGCTTTATTTACTCTTGGTCTCAATTTATTACTTTGCTCGATCAAT
>JAOQAP010000192.1 GCA_025963465.1 Flavipsychrobacter sp. | reverse complement strand
GATCCTACCTTCCTTTACTCCTTTTTCATACACTGTTGCGCGAGCTTCAGGAATACCTGAGCCTACAAGTGCACCAATGATACCGCCGGTAAGCCCGCCTGCACCCGCGCCCGCTGCTGCCGCCGCTAACGGGCCTGCTACCACAATACCTAGGCCAGGTATCAGCAGTGTAGTGCCTATAGCAGCTACTGCGCCTGCTATCGCGCCCAGTGTGCCGCCTATAGCAGATCCTGTTCCCGCACCTTCCATTGCTTTAGTACCCAGTTCTGTCTTTACTGCTTCACCGGCAAAATGTTTCTTCCTGGTGTCGTCAGACATGATCAGGTGAATGTCATTGTTGCTGTACCCACGAGCCTGCAGCATACTGTATGCGCGGTCTGCACTTTCTTTGTCATTAAACATTCCTGTTACGAGGTACTCTTTGTTGTTTTCCATGTTGTTAGATTTTTGATTTGGTTTGCCTTAGTTAATAAACATCATGCCAATTGCCTTGCTCTTTTTGTTACTCTTCCTCTTCTTCGCTTGCTTCATAATTGATGTTGTTTTCTGCAACATCTGTAAGCAATTCATCAGCTTCCTTTTCTTCAGCAAGAGTTGCAGCTAATAGCTCAGCCACATCATCACGACCTATTGTACGTGCTACCTGTGCCAGCCCGCCATAAGTAGATATCTCATAATGTTCCACCTTTTGCGCAGCCAGTATCAGACCTACATCCCTTGTAGCTGTTCCAGCTTCTGTTTCTTCTATTATACCTTCACCTTCCTCAGTTATGCCTGCCATAGCATCACATTTTTTGGCCTGCGCTTTTTTGCCCATCAGCTCAAAAACCTGCTCGAGCCTCATCACGTGTACCTTAGTTGCTTCCAGGTGATCGGCAAATGCCTGCTGCAATTGCGGTGATGTAGCAGCCTTCTTCATTTTAGGCAATGTTTTTACCAGATGTTTCTCAGCCCAGTAAATGTCTTTGAGCTCATCGCAAAAGAACTCTTCCAGCATAGAATCTTTTTGCTTTGCCGGCTTAGCCGCTTTTACAGCCGTACTTTTTTTGCCTGCTGTTGCGTTTTTTGTCGCTGTCTTTTTCATATGGTTTCAGTTTTGAAACCAAGTTTTTAAAAACATCATGCCAATATTATTGAGTATATTTAGTTAGTCATTACTGGCATGATTTTAAAATAGTTCAATACACGGCATTAATTCACACCCACCAATGCTATAAACATATATGAACGCAGTTTCACAGCGAATTAAAGATTTCAATAAAGATCTGTTGCCGGAAATGGTACAGATAAAGTATAAGCTGATGACCGAAAATATGTTCCGCTTCTACCGGGGGACATGTCACTTGTTTTATGAGGATCTGAGCAAGGCAAATACGATACCGGCATCACCACTTACCTGGGTGTGCGGCGACCTGCACCTGGAGAACTTTGGCAGCTATAAAGGAGATAACCGCCTTGTGTACTTCGACCTGAATGATTTTGACGAAAGTATACTGGCTCCCGCAGCGTGGGAACTTACAAGAATTGTCACCAGCATATTTATTGCATTCACCTCGCTGAAGATAGAAAGGGAGAAGGCACTGCGTATGGCACAGCTATTCTTAAAAAGCTACTCGGCTACGCTCAGCAAAGGAAAGCCGTACTATATAGAGCGCAAAACAGCTAATGGCATTGTGCGCACTTTCCTGGATGGTGCCAGCAAGCGCAAGAAGAAAGAACTGTTGCGCAAACGCACTGTAAAAGACAAGGACACACTGGTCATTCACATAGACCATCCCAATCATTTTGAGATAGACAAATTCCTGAAACGGGAATTGATCCACCACATTACTGATTGGGTCATTTACAATACGGATAGCCCATACAATTACGAGGTTGTTGATGCCGTTTTCCGGCTGGCCGGCACCGGCAGCGTAGGCCTAAAACGCTACGCATTCCTGCTGAAGAGTGTAAATGCCCAAGGAAGATACCTGCTGGTGGATATGAAACAGGCAAGGCCTTCTTCTCTTGCACCATATGTAACTATTCCGCAACCTCAATGGAGCTCTGAAGCAGAGCGTGTGGTAGCCGTACAGCAACGTATGCAAAACATCCCTCCTGCACTGCTCAGTCACAGCATATTTAAGGACGAAGCTTACCTCATACAGGAAATGCAGCCTACAAAAGACAGTATCAACTTTAAGCTCCTGAAAGAGCGTTACAGGGATATGTACCAGGTAATAAACGATATGGCCATGCTCACAGCATCGGCACAGTTGCGCAGCACTGGCAGGCAGGGCGCTTCAATTGCAGACGAGCTCATTGCTTTTGGCCAGGATGACCAATGGCAGAATACTATACTGGAATATGCAGAGCAATATGCTGCAAAGGTAAAAGCAGACTATAAAGAGTATCTGAACGATCATAAAAAAGGTGACTTTCTTAACAATAAAATCAGTGACAATGAAAAGTGAAAACAAATTATCAGCAACGTTTGACAAGTTCTCCTCCAGGGTATCAAAAGCTACAGGCAGTTCCACAGCATTTATCTGCGCATTGTCCATCGTCATCATATGGGGTATTACAGGCCCTATTTTTCATTTTTCAGATACCTGGCAGTTGGTGATCAATACAGGCACTACCATCATCACTTTTCTTATGGTATTTGTGATACAGGAAGCTGCCAATAAAGATACCATGGCATTGCAGCTAAAGCTGAACGAGCTGATCGCAGCTACAAAAGGAGCCAGCAACCGTGTACTGAACATTGAGGATCTGACTGAAGACGAACTGAAAGTATTGAAAAAATTCTATGCTAAACTGAGCAACCTTTCAGAAGAAGAACAGGACCTCGGCGCTTCGCATTCTATAGATGAGGCTAAGAAAAATACAATATTCAAAGAACAATCTCATAGAGATGGCACCAAGCTGCACTAAACCTGGGCACTTATTTTCAACTGCCACAATTTTTAACTATCTACAGTAATAGAAATATGTATTTTTACGGCGCATTCGCCTATGAATATTCTATTAGTTGAAGATGAACCTACAGTAGCTGACTTTATCCGGAAGGGACTGGAAGAGCAGGGGTACGTTGTGGAAGTAGCTCACGATGGCCTTTCAGGGGAAAAACTTGCAACCGGCAAAGAATACGACCTTGCCATTCTCGATGTCATACTACCGGGGATTACAGGCGTGGAACTGTGCAGGCGCATCAGGAGCTCAAGATCAGACTTGCCGGTATTAATGCTTACCGCCCTTGGCACCACACAGGACAAATTGCTTGGTTTTGATTCAGGGGTAGATGATTATATGGTAAAGCCATTTCATTTCGAAGAGTTACTGGCAAGAATAAAAGCAGTAACACGAAGAAGGATGCAGGCTGTGCCACCAGCCCAATACAAAGTAGCAGATCTGGAAGTGGATAGCTATAAAAAGACGGTCACCCGTGCAGGTAAAGAGATAGTGCTGACGCAAAAAGAATTTGCTTTGCTGGAGCTGCTCATTACTAACAAAAACAAGGTACTGGCAAGGGCTTATATATCACAGGCAGTCTGGGGCATTGATTTCGACCGTGGTACCAATGTAATTGATGTGTACATCAATTACCTGCGCAGTAAAATAGATAAGGGGCATACCCCAACCCTTATACATACGGTGATAGGCATGGGATACACACTTAAAGAAGTATGATAGCATAGATCATGAAAATAAGGGACCGCCTGTCATTGCAGTTTACTTTAAGCTTTGCCATACTGCTGCTGGTGGTACTGGTCAGCATATATATTACCACCGAAAAGAACAGGAAAACAGATTTCTTCTCCCGAATGAACAACAGGGCGCTTACTGTTGCAGAGTTGTTCCTGGCTGAAGATAACCTGTCCAAAGAAAAATTCAGCGAAGTACAGAAAAAATACCCGCTTTCCCTTCCTGAGGAAGTAGTGCGCGTATACAACAATAGTTACGAATCTGTATTTATCAAAGAAGGCACCGCGCAATGGGACCGTAAAATAATAGATAAAGTAAAGGCGCAAGGGACACTTAATTATACAGAAGGCAATACACAGGTATCTGGTATTTACTATATCGACAATTCCGGCAATTTCACTGTACTCATTTCCGCTGTCGATCATTATGGTCATCAGCATATGCACCAGTTGTTCTGGGCTATGACGCTTACGTTCTTTATCTCTGTTATCATCATGTTCTTCCTGGGGCAGTTGTTTGCCCGCATAGCCCTCTCGCCGATCTCAAAGGTCATTAATGATGTGAAGATCATTCGGGCTACAAGCCTTGATAAGCGGCTGCAGGCCAAGGCGAGCAAAGACGAAATAAATGAACTGGTCATTACCTTCAACAACCTGCTGGAGCACCTCGAACAATCATTTGAAGCGCAAAGATCTTTCGTCGCCAATGCCTCTCATGAATTAAGAACGCCAATTACGTCTATCATTGGCGATATAGAGGTAACCCTCGTATTTGACAGGGAGAAGGAAGAATATAAGAAAACCCTGCAACGGGTACTCGCAGAAACAGGACGGCTAAATGAACTGATCAACAACCTGTTCGAAATGGCCCAGGCTAATATAGATGTAAATGACTTTGAGGAAATAAGATTGGATGAGCTGCTATGGCAGGTAAAAGATGAATGGACCAATAAAGTACCGGGAAGCAATATAGAGCTTGTCTACAACCTACCGGACGATCACAGGGATTATACAATACAAGGTAACAGGTACCTACTGTATATAGCCATGGGCAACATTGTAAAGAATGCAATAAAATTCTCCGGAAATAAACCCGTTATATGCAGTATTCATTGCACAGAAAATGCTGCTGTTATTACCGTAAAAGATCATGGCATTGGAATTGCAAAAGAAGATATGCAAAAAATATTCCAACCTTTTTACCGGGGAGCAAATACACAGGGTTATATTGGTTTTGGTATAGGGCTTTCCCTGTCCGAAAAAATATTCCGCCTACATGGCATGAATATTAATGTAGATCCCGATCAAACAGGAGGCACGGTATTTTTAATTACGATCCCTGCTAAACACTACAAAAGTCAATATTATTAAACTAAAAATCAATTCATAATTCATTGAAAAATTGTCATTAATCTCAATGTTAAGAAATTATTAAGTCTACGTTATCATTTTTTAAGACCGATAATTGACGATAGTTTTGCCGTGTTAACTTTACATTAATTAATTGTTATGGGTTTCGATTCGGTATTAAAGTTCTTTTTGCCTAAAGACAAGGTATTTTATAGTCTGTTTGAGGAAGTATCTGATACGCTTGTGCAAATGGGCGATGTGTTCAAAGGGGCACTGCAAGAGCAGGATCTTAGTAAAAGAGACGAAATGCTCAGGAGCCTGGAAAACTGGGAACACAAGAACGATGACACAACTCACAGACTATTCGTAGAGTTAGGGCGCAATTTCATTACTCCTTTCGACCGGGAAGACATCCACTACCTGGCCACATCTCTCGATGATATCGCTGATTATACTTGGGGGGCTGCAAAACGGATTGTAAACTACCAGATCACCGACCAGTACAATACATTACCGGCATTTGCTGAGATCATTTCCAAATCGATAGTTGCTATTAATACAAGCATACACGCCCTGCGTGACATGAAAGACCTGCGCGCTATTACCGAAGCGTGCGTCCTGGTCAATAGCCTTGAAAATGACGCCGATGACCTGCTGGACAGTACCATGATGAAATTATTCTCATCAAACATCAGCGCGATGGAGCTTATCAAGCAAAAAGACATTTACCAGATGCTGGAAACAGTAACTGATAAGTGTGAAGACGCTGCCAATGTTGTTGAAACAATTATCATCAAATACTCATAATTGCCCGTATGTCGGTTCTTCTTTTAGTGATCCTTTTCCTGGCTATAGTATTTGACTATATCAATGGCTTTCATGATGCGGCGAATTCAATAGCCACCATTGTATCTACCAAGGTCCTTACGCCTTTCCAGGCGGTAGTGTGGGCAGCCTTCTTCAACTTTGTGGCCTTTTTTATATTCAAGGACCACGGCGTCGCCAATACCATTGCCAAGACAGTACAGGAGCAGTTCATTACCTTGCCGGTAATTATGTCCGGCCTTATTGCGGCCATCTCCTGGAACCTTGTTACCTGGTGGTTTGGCATACCATCCAGCTCATCGCATACACTTATAGGCGGCTTTGCCGGTGCAGCAATTGCACATGCAGGTTTTCACGCGGTCAATTCTGAGCCTATCATCAAAACAGTTAGCTTCATTGTACTTGCACCGCTTTTAGGTATGATCATGGCATTTATTATCTCCCTTTGGTTCATCTATTCATTCCGCAAAGGAGCGTTACCTAAGATCATATCGCTTATCATTATATCAGTGGTTGTGGGCCTGTTGTGGAATTTCATGGAAACAGACCCTGCAAAACTGAAAAACCTGCACGACAGCTATGTACTCAACGTAATACTGGAAAGCAAGAATTTCAAGTGGTTGCTCATGGGCCTTGTTATCACATCCATGAGCGTGTTCACTATGTTCCTTGGCTCTCTGAACGCCGCACGCTCTACACTGTATCTTAAACGTTTCCAGTTGGTATCATCAGCAGCGTTCAGTATAGGCCATGGCGGTAACGATGCGCAGAAAGTAATGGGTATCATCACTGTAGCCCTTATTGCAGACCACCAGATCACCAACTTCTCCCAGATGCCAGTGTGGGTTCCTCTTGCATGCTATTCGGCAATAGCATTAGGTACTATGAGCGGCGGATGGAAAATCATTAAAACGATGGGTACGCGTATCACTAAGGTTACCCCTTTTGAAGGTGTGGCTGCAGAGACCGCAGGTGCTATTACTTTGTTCCTTACTGAGAACCTGAAGATACCTGTAAGTACTACCCATACTATCACAGGTTCTATCATCGGTGTTGGTGCTACAAAGCGTCTTTCTGCAGTGCGCTGGGGTGTTACTATCAGCCTGCTGTGGGCATGGGTGTTGACTATACCGGTCAGCGGTTTGCTGGCGGCTATAGTATACTCTATTGTTAAGCTGTTTTTATAACAACAAAACGATACACCAATATTTATCGGAAATAATCAGGCTACTTGTTTACGGGACACCTTGGTATAGGTGTAACTTCCTTTCCTGCCATTTACGTTAAACGTAATTTCTACCTCTTCAGGTTCGAAAAGCAGGGTTATCTTTTCCTTGAGCTGCTTCAGAATGCGGACTACTGTATTTGCATTGATCGTTGCAGACATTTCATTGTGCGACGCTTTCATGGAATCCATTTGAAATGTGATAGAATAATTATAGTTTTCCGGTACAAAACCCGTACCATACCCAATATTATTACAAGTATTTCAAAATCATTGTTAATCAGATGTGAATCATACAATGATTTTCAAATAATTATAAATAATTGACTTTTAAAAAAATAATTAGGCTGACCTAATGGATCACGACCACTTTCGTTTCATACTTATTATTACCCAGCAAAGCAGTAACGAGATATATACCAGAGGCCTGGTTCACCAACAGGCTTATGGAGTATGCCTGGTTGGTAATAATAGGCTGTATCAGTACTTTCTGCCCCAGCACATTTGTTATATACATCGCAGCCTCCTGGCCGGAACCCGAGGAGAGCATAAGCGTAAAGTCCCCGTCATTAGGGTTAGGGTAAACGTGCAGTATAGTAGGTATGCCGGCTGAATTGCATGAGCTTATACTTAAGGCCCATGATTCCGTAGCTGTCCCGCAAACATTTGTTACAGCATACATCACTGTGTCATTTCCGGGGGCTAACCCTTTCACTTGTCCTGTTGCCGAAACAGTTGCTAATGGATTTTTCACAGACCATATGCCTCCATTCACGCCATCAGACAGTGATATACCTGAATCGACACATACTACCGTTGCACCTGTAATTGGCAATACGTAAGGCAATGGATCTATCCGTACCAGCCCATTGGTACTACACCCTGTAGGCAGCGTGTAAGTAATAGAAACAACCCCTTCAGCTACTCCCCTTACCACCCCGCTCATACTGTCAATACCTGCTAATGATATATTTGCTGAACGCCATGTACCTCCTGCATTCAGATCATTAAGCTGGGCTATCGCATTTACACAGACACTTGCAGCGCCACCAATTGCCGCAGGGATCGGGTCTATTGTCACTACAACACTTACTGAACAGCCGGTACCAAGTGTATAGGAAATATTAGCCGTTCCCACGGCCAAACCGGATACAATACCGGAAGCGGAACCTACTGCCACCTGGAATGAATTATCACTACTCCAGCTACCGCCTGGTGTATTATCATTTAAGGAAGTGATACCACCCACACAAACATGCGCCGTTCCTGTTATTACCACAGGAAGCGGATTGACTGTAATAACTTTAGAAGCTACATCTGTACCACATCCGTTGGTAACACTATACATGACCATACTTGTTCCTGCAACAGCTCCCGTCACCATACTATCTGTTACAACAACATTTGTATTACTGCTGCTCCATATGCCACCCGTCGCCGCATCAGTTAAAACAATGAACGCCCCTTCACACACAGAGGATGCACCTGTGATAGTACCTGCAAACGGCAACTGATCTATCGTTATTGTGACTATAGCTGATACGGTGCCGCAAACTGTGGTTACTGTATAACTGATATTACTGGTGCCGGCTATTATACCATTCACTACCCCACCCAATACAGATGCGTTTGTATTACTGCTGCTCCATACTCCTCCTGTCACAGCATCGGTCAATGTTATGGTAGTCCCTTCACACAAGTTTGACGGCCCGGTAATACTTCCTGCCGATGGCATCGGATTGACTACTATTGTATAGGTAGCAAGTGCTGTACCGCAGCCATTGGTCACCGTATAGCTTATTACACCTGTACCAACATTTAAACCAAATACTACAGGTCCGGCCACAGCAATAGTAGTACTACTATTGCTCCACACACCACCGGCCACGGCATCGGTTAAGTTTACTGCACTGCCTATGCAAACAAATGAAGGACCTGTAATAACGCCCCCTGACGGTAAAGGATTTACCGTAATTGTTTTAGTGGTATATGCAGTGCCGCATGAGGTAGTTACCGCATAACTTACAACACCTGTGCCTGCCGATACGCCTGTAACAACGTTTCCTGAGACAGATATGGTAGTACTGCTGCTACTCCATATGCCGCCACCTATGGCATCACTCAGCGTTACAGACGATAGCTCACACACAGCTGATGGGCCCGTAATTGTTCCTGCGTCAGGAAGCGGATTAATTGTGATCGTTTTTACCGCAGGCGTGGACCCACATGAGTTGGTGAGCACATAGCTGATGGTACTTGTACCTGCCACTATACCCGTAACAGTACCACCTGATACTGAAGCATTTGTATTGCTGCTGCTCCAGGTGCCACCGGCTATTGCATCAGTAAGGGTTATGATACCTCCTGCCATACATACTGCAGATGGCCCTGTGATCGTACTCGCAGGGGGAAGCGGGTTAATTGTTATGGTTTTTGTAGCTGTTGCAGTACCGCATGCGGCAGTGATCACATAGCTTATAGTACTTGTACCGCCCGATATGCCGGTAACAGTGCCGCCTGATACTGAGGCATTAGCATTACTGCTGCTCCAGGTACCACCTGGTGTGGCATCGGTAACTGTTATAGTACCTCCGCCTGCACATACTGAAGAAACGGATCCTGTTATAGCGGCTACTGTAGGTAATGGCACCACTGTTACTGTAGTAGCAGTGGTATTGCCCGCCACGTCATAAACTATAGTAGCGGTGCCAACATTCACTCCCGTAACTACACCACTTGATGACCCGACAGTAGCTACAGTAGTACCTAGGCTGGTCCATGTTCCTCCGGGCGTGGCATCGCTTAGGGTACTGGTTCCCCCCAGGCATACCTTTAACGTTCCGGTTATTTTAGGCAATTGATTTGTTGTTATTTTCCGCAGCCGGTAATTATCATAATCGGAAATGTAAACATTGCCTGCGCCATCCGTCGTCACGCTGGTAGTGTTGTGCAGCTGGGCCGCAGTTGCAGGGCCGCCATCACCACTGAATCCTGATGTACCTGTACCTGCAATTGTGGTTATTATTCCCAGCGCATTTATCTTACGGCATAGCCTGTGCCCGTCTACCGTAAAAATATTGCCGCTGCTGTCTACGGAAATACCATTCAGGCTCAGCCTTGCAGCTGTAGCCGGACCACCATCGCCTGTATTACCTATAATTCCCGTCCCTGCCACGGTGCTGATGATCCCCGCATTGTCTATCTTACGGATAGTACCATTGCCCGCATTGGATACGTACAGGTTCCCTGCAATATCAAATGCCACACCTATCGGATTTTCCAGCGTAGCATCTGTGGCAGGACCACCATCACCGGTATAATTATAAGCTCCCGTACCTGCAATAGTGGTCATAATACCACTGGTACTTATTTTTCTTACACGGTTGTTTGTTTTGTCTGCAAAAAAAACATTCCCTGCGTTATCTATTGCCATGCTCATAGGGAAGTGCATAGAGGCATTCGTGGCGGGACCATTATCTCCACCATACGCCAGCGTTCCATCTCCGGCTATAGTTGTTATGATACCTGCCGCCGATATCTTCCTGATCACACTGTTATCCTGGTCTATAACATAAATATTATTACTGGCGTCTATGGCTACACCTACGGGGTAATCCAGTTGGGCCGCAGTTGCCGGCCCGCCATCACCCGAATAGCCGGGCGACTGGTTGCCAGCTATTGTTGTCACAATGCCGGAGCTGTTTATTTTGCAGATACGGTTGTTGTCACCATCAGAAACATAAATATTGCCACTGGCGTCAACTATGGAATGGAACACGTTCATAGAGTTTGCTGTGGCCTGGTGGCCGTCGCCCGTGCCGCCGCCATATGTGCTGATGATACCCGAAGTATTTACTTTCCTGATCCGGAAACTGCCACTGTCACCTATATAAATGTTTCCTGAAGGATCACGCACTACTGTCTCACACCCCATTATTGTAGCCGCAGTGGCCGGCCCGCCGTCGCCGGAAAACCCTGCTGTTCCATTACCTGCAATTGTACTGATGATGCCCGAAGTATTTATTTTGCGCACACAATTATTGCCCACATCTGCAACGTAAATATTACCCGCTGCATCAATATTTAACGCGTTCGGCCTGTCCAGTTCAGCATTGGTTGCTTGCCCGCCGTCACCGCTGTAGCCCGCTGTAGCCTTCCCTGCTATCGTAGAAATGATGCCTGCAGGGTTCACTTTGCGCACACAGCAATTGGTATAATCGCATATATAAATATTACCCGCAGCATCTATTGCAAGACCGGAAGGAAAAGCGAACATTGCTGCGGTTGCAGGACCACCATTACCCGAATAACCCGGAGCACTGGTGCCGGCAAACCTGGTAATAACCCCTGACGTATTTATCTTACGTATCACATGCGTCAGCTGGCAGGATACATACATATTCCCCGCAGGATCAAAAACAACTGATGCAGGGCCATATAATTTAGCATCAGTAGCAGGGCCATTATCACCAAAATAACCTGCAAAACCATTACCGGCCACCGTGCTGATGATACCTGCCGGGGTCACTTTACGTACCCGATTATTGCCGAAGTCAGGTATATACACATTGCCTGCCCCATCTACGGTAACGCTGGGAGGTGTGTACAAACTGGTGGCTGTCGCGGGCACTCCATCACCTGTATAGTCTCCCTCACCATTGCCGGCAATAGTGGAAACAATACCTGCCGGGGTGATCTTACGGATACAATGGTTGAATTTATCGGCCACATACATGTTGCCGCTGCCATCCAGGGCAAGACCGTTAGGAATGAAGAACTGGGCTGCAGAAGCCGGGCCACCATCGCCGCTATAACTATAATAGCCATTTCCGGCTATCGTAGATATGGTTTGCGCCTCAGACCTGCCCGGCCATGTGAATAACTGTAATAACAGGAATAAATATAGAAATACCTTCATATTGACGGCTTATACGGTAGTTACGGATAGTGATTATTGCAGTAAAGTTCGTTACCTTCAACAATATTACCGAATAATAATAAACATTTAAACTACTATATTCCTCTTTGCAGCTACTTTTTTAAGAATATTACACCTTTTATGCTACATTTTTTTGGAATAAATGATAGCTTTTAATACCTTCGCACTCCCAAATTCGTTCGGCTGCCTGTAAAACAGGTATCCGGAGTTCCTGCCGGACGATTGGATTTAACCATTTAAAAAATATTATGGCAACAGAAAACAACCTTCAGAGTTACGAGCTGATGTTGATCTTCACCCCGGTCCTGGCCGAAGAAGATTACAAGACCGCTCAGAAGAAGTATGCAGACCTCATTAAAGACAATGGAGGCAGCATCGTTCATCACGAAGTATGGGGATTACGTTCCCTGTCTTATCCAATCCAGAAAAAGACAACTGGCCTTTACTATGTGCTGGAATACAAAGCGCCTAGCGAATTGAACGCTAAGCTGGAGATCCAGATGAACCGTGATGAGCACATCATCCGTCATATGGTAACACGCCTTGACAAGTATGCTCTTGCATACAATGTAAGGAAACGTAACAAAAACACATCAGTAGAAACAGCTTCTTAAACAACACGAAAATGGCTAAGCAAAACGAAATAAAGTTCCTTACCTCCCAGAAGGTAGAAAAACGCCAGAAAAAGTACTGTCGTTTTAAGAAAATGGGCATCCGGTACATAGATTATAAGGATGGTGAATTCCTGAAAAAGTTCCTTAACGAACAGGGAAGGATGTTACCACGCCGTATTACCGGAAACTCGCTGAAATACCAGCGTAAAGTATCCCAGGCGATAAAAAAGGCCCGCCAGATGGCTCTTTTACCTTATGTTACTGACCTTTTAAAGTAAAACAAAATGAACGTAATTCTTATAAAAGATGTTGACAACCTGGGCGCTGCCCATGAGATGGTAGAAGTAAAGCCGGGATATGCCCGTAACTACCTGATACCACAGAAGTACGCAATAGAAGCAAGTGGCTCTAATACCAAAATAATGGAAGAGCGCCGCAAGCAATTGCAGAAGAAAGAAACTAAACTGATGGCTGAGATAGCTAACGTTACAGCGGTGCTTAAAGCATCTCCTGTTAAGGTAGGTGCTAAGATCGGCATCAGTGGCAAGATATTCGGTTCTGTTACTGCAATACAGATAGCACGTGCTATCCGTGAGCAGAAAGGCTACGAAATTGATCGCCGTCGTATCTCTATCGTTGACGATGTCAAGGAAGCTGGTACTTACAAAGCGAGCATAGACTTCGGTAAAGACAATGTTGTTGAGATCGAATTCGAAGTAGTTAGCGAATAAGCTTACTGTACAAGTATTGCAAAAGCCATTCCCCTGCGGAATGGCTTTTGTGTTTTATGCTTTTTATTATTCAGTTTACCGTACAAAGGTTATTGGCTTACTTATTATACAACGCAAGCCAGTTACCTTCTTTCACGTCGGCTAAGGTATTCATAGGCGTAGTGCCTTCGTCTGAGATATTGTGTACGGTATAGCCATACTTTTTCAGCTCTTCATACATAGCCTTCACATCATTATATACTTCCAGTGCCTCCAGGAATACTTTAGGCTTATACTTTGCCATAGTTTCACCTGCACCCTTCAGCAGGTCCATTTCCGCGCCTTGTATGTCCATCTTCAGGAAGTCTACCTTGCTGATGTTGTGCGCCTTTACAAAAGAATCGAGGGTCTGTTGCTGTACTGTTATTTTCCGGGTAAGCGGGGTTTCCATGTATTTGCTGGACATGCCCGCATTACAAAAGTTCTTCGGGTAAATATTAAAGCTGATGCTGCCGTTCTTCTCACCCATGGCAATATCAAACACCTCAACATTGGTCAGCTCGTTTATGGCCACATTTGTTTTCAGCCGGTCAAATGTATACGGGTTCGGTTCAAAACCATATACCCTGCCCTTGCCTACCATCTTAGAAAGCAGCACCGTTTCGCTACCAAGGTTGGCACCGGCCTCTATCACTATATCTCCCTCCTTCACGTATTGCTCCAGCACACGGTTTGTACCACGCTCATATTCACCGGTGAAAAATATTTTCCATCCTATCAGGTCTTTGGTATTGATGAAGCACACCAGTCCATCATTCTGCAACGGCACTACCATATCTATACCATGTATAGATGCGGATTGATAATCATATAGCTTTTTTGCAACTCTAAGCCTGGCCTTTTCAGGCAATAATGATGTAATGCTTTTAGCACGGTTCAGTGCAGCCAATTCCTTATAGAATGTTAATGACATGGCGTAAAAATAGACAATTCTGTGGTTATAGCTATACACTATGATCATTTCAGGAATAAAGCACATCCATAATCTGTTACGCTGCCGGGCTAAGGGTGCTGTTTTTTTCTTACCGCGGGATTGCGCTGGTACACTACCCCCATAGTAATATAACCGGCCGATGGCCTGTATAAGATCCCGGCCGGGTGAGTGTAAACAGAAATATCATAACCCAGCTGCATCGTGAACTTTACATGCCTGCCGCCTATCTGCAGCTCCATATACGGATCAACATACGAACGAGTGATGTTGAGTAGATCAGGAATTGCACCCGTGCCATATCCCTGGGCTATATTACCGCCATCCACAAAGCTCGTCAGTTGCTCCATTGACAACCGGAAACCTGTCATGAAAGAAAGAATATCATAATCATAGCCGTAGCCCACCTGTGTAAAATAGCGATAGTAATTGAGCCGGTAATAACCGGGGTCTATGTCATTTGATGAGTTGAACAGGTTGCCCACACCAAAGCCGCCATACACTTCAAATTTACCGATCTCACCCGTACGGCAATAGTAACCAATACCCATATCGCCGGCGTAACCGTTCAGATCAAATGTTTGATACTCCAGGTTACGGCTGTTTAAAACGCCACCATAGAACCGTTCATGAGTTACGCCCTTGCTATTCACACCACGATAAGAACCAAAAATGCTAAGGTGATTGACCGGGCTCCATGCTACGTCTGCGAAAAAACTCACGGGTGAGCCCTTGCCTTCTTTATCCAGCGACTGGAACTTTAACGACCCGTCCACTTTGATATCTCCCGAATCCTTAATGCCCGGACTGAATACTTTGTTTGTTGTATGCACATACAAGGCCTTTTCATGGGAGCAGGCACAAAGCAAGAGTAAGGGCATAAAACACAACAGGATGTATTTCATAATGGCAACTGTAAAATAAATATACACCAAATAACCGGATCTTGCTCACCAGCCACAAATAGTACATAACACTGCCCATGAACAGTAGTCCATGGGCAGCAGTTACATTATCTATAAAGAACTATTGCAGCTGCGTTATCTTTTCGCTCCACCGGCCATGGGGCGTCACTGCCTCCAGGAAGTAGATACCCGGAGGTGCATTCAGTTGCAGGTCCAGTGGCTGATTAGTGGTCATTTTCAATTCCTTTATTTTCACGCCTACCATATTGGTAATAGTTACTACAGCATACTCATCAAATGGTGTTGCCAGGTGTATATTGAACGTGCCGTAGTTAGGATTAGGGAATATCTTTAACCCGGCATCATTTGCGTTTACATTGTTCACGCCCACTTTACACACCACAACAGTAACTGTTTTCGCCCCACCACCGGAACTGGTGTTGTAAGAAATGGTTGCCGTACCAGCTGCCACACCTGTTACCACGCCTGAAGAAGAACCTACTGTTGCCACAGTGGTTGCAGTGCTTGTCCACGTGCCACCTGTTGTGGAACTGCTGAGCGTGGTTGTTTTCGCAGTGCACAAAGTACCTGCACTGCCCGTTACAGTAATTGTAGTGGAAGATGCTGTAACCTTACGTACACGGTGGTTGCCATTATCAGAGATAAACATATTGTTTGTCGCATCAAAGACCACCGCAATGGGCTGGTTCAGCTGTGCAGCAGTAGCAGGTCCACCATCACCCATAAGAGCACCGGTGCCATCGCCTGCCACGGTTGTTATTATACCCGCCGGAGTTATCTTACGCATTCTATGATTGGCTTCATCAGCTACATACAAATTACCACTACCATCAAATGCCAGCCCGCTGGGCAGGCTTAGCTTAGCTGCTGTAGCAGGACCACCATCGCCCAGTGTGGAACCCCCACCTGCAAAGGTGGAGATGATACCGGCCGGCGTCACCATACGGATGTTAGAGTTTGCTGCATCAGCAATGTATACATTGCCTGCGGCATCTACCGCCAGGCCAGACGGCGCTTTCAGCTCAGCCGCGGTAGCAGGGCTTCCATCTCCTGACAAACCCGACGTGCCGTTGCCTGCGAAAGTAGTTATAAGATTGGCCGGTGTTACTTTGCGCACTTTATGGTTGCCATAGTCTCCTATGTACAGGTTGCCGGTGGCATCAAATGCAAGCGCTTCAGGCTGGTCCAGCTTTGCAAGGATACCTGCACTGCCATCACCTGACGAGCCGCCTGTGCCACCTACACCCACTATAGTGGATATGGTGCCTGCTGTCGTTACTTTACGTATACGGTTATCCAGGTCAGCAATATATACATTCCCTGAGGCGTCTACAGCCACTGTACTGGGAGTAACTATCATAGCGGCAGTGGCAGGACCGCCATCGCCCAGCGTAGAGCCCCCGCCTGCAAAGGTAGAGATGATGCCTGCCGGCGTCACCATGCGCACGCAAAAGTTCATAGGATCAGCTATGTACAGGTTGCCGGTAATATCCCGGGCTATGCCACCTGTTATCTTCATTTGTGCTGCAGTTGCAGGGCCGCCGTCACCGCTGTATCCACCTGAGCCGGTACCTGAGCCTGCGTAAGTAGATATTGTCTGGGCCTGTGAGGTAATAGTGCCAATAGTAAACATGGCTGCAAATAATAAGTAGCGTTTCTTCATTTTGTTAAGTTTGGTTTTAGGTAAAGAAAAGAAGTGGTCAACGACTAAAGACACACGGGTATACCCAAAGGTTGGGTTGTATTCCGGTGCGTGCGGCAACGCAAAAACAGCGCTATTAATAGTTGATTAATGCCGGCGTATCGAAGCATCACCCGTTTATTACTTAACGGGAATTAAAAAATATCAAACAAATATTCACCCCGCAAACGGGCGTTTACCCAAAGGGGTGTTTTTCCCATATCAATAGTCAGCAAAGTTTTTCATATTTGCAGTACAATAACCAACAACCTCCCTTTATGAAAAAAACGATCAATCTGCCGGAACATTTCGAGGGTGATATCCACATCAATGTGGGCAACAAGGCCATGAAGTTCACCATTAAAAAAATGAATGCCGCACCCGATGCTGCGGAAACCCACATGGAGCCGGATGAGGACGGCAATATCTGCTTCATGAAGTGCTTTAAAAAAGACCGTAAAGGCAACTGCATAGACTGGCGCATAGTATGCCACGCACCCGGCAGCGACCAGGAATGGGAAAAATAAACTTTTATAAAACTATTATTATATCCTTACCCGTATGAAAAAGTCCTTCCTGGTATTTCTTTCCTTCTTATCACTTCATGCATATGCGCAAACTGTTGAAACAGAACAAAGTACTGTTTCAAAACCACGCAAGCTGAAGAAGAAAATAGAGCAGGTGCTGAAGCTGCAGACCTTTGAAGACAACCTCGTTGGCTACTCTTTCGATTCCGATGACCAGCCATTTCTTGATTTTACTTTATCAGAATCATTGAGGGTATACCCTTTTGACAAGCTCTCTGATCTCATACAACAAGACCTGCACCTCTACTTTTCGTTTACTACGCGACTGGCACAGTACATTGGCACAAGGCCATCATCGCCGGTAATAGAAAAACGATTCAACCCGCAGATGTACCTGGAATACTCACCGAAGAAAGGCCCTACCGACCTGAAGATCAGGTTTGGTTATGGTCATGAATCGAACGGGCAATCGGTAGAGGACTCCGCTACTTTTTATTCTCTGTCACACTCATATAAGATCAACAAATCGCAGGACCCGATAAAACAAACGCTGGACTATATAAGCCGCGGATGGGACTATGTGGGCTTCAGCGGGGTGTATGACTTTGCAACACGTAAGGATAAGAATGTGGTGATAGAAACAGAGCTGAGCATGCGTTACTATCTCGACTATGGCTTTATGGAGGGAAACAAAGAAGAATACAGGAGCTGGGAAAGCGCCTGGTATGGCAACAGGTACACACGCAATGAAGTAAGCGGACTAACTGCTATCTTCACCGTATTCAGGCCGGAAAAACGCTTCAACAAACTCAGGGTATCATACGAAAGCGGTATCACCAGTCCTTTTGCACACAATACTGTAAAGCTGCTGCTGGGTTTCAACCTGGCAAAGTTACCAATGGGCATTACCTATATGAATGGCTTTAACGGCGACATAGCGCAATATGGCAAGAGAATGAGCAGCCTGGGCTTTACCTTCGTGATATCCTCTTTTGATAAGCCGTTCCTGAAACCTAAAATAAACAGGCAGAAAGATTAGATACCCAGTGCCATGTCATTTACAGACTGCGTTACCCTGCCCTTGCGCGTAAGCACAATGCGGCGGCTGAACTCATCAAATTTTATAAGGCCTGCATAAGCCAGCTTGCGCACATAGGCAAGTACAGATCGCTCCCCTATGGTAGCGGTCAGCATATTAGACAACTCGCGGTAGCAATCGCTGCGCTCGTCCATGTCATTATTGATGCACTTATTCTTTATAAATTCGAAAACTTCCTGTGCGTTACTCATGTCGTTGATTTTAATTTCTTTGGTTGTTATACATTTTAACCAAATCAAAATCTGTGCCAGCGAGTGAGTATCAACATTGTTTTAACGATTCCCTAATGATCGCCGTAACCACCCAGCAATGGCTTCAGTGCAGGCTCATTCGTCGTGTCAAAATCAGACTGTTCCGGAACGGGTATCCTGGTATGATCTACGGGAACAAATGTCGGACCCAGTATAGCTACGCCCATTTTGTTATACAGGAAGAAAGGATCTTTCTGGAATGCCTTCCAGTCCCTTTTTAGTTGCTGGTCTATATAGTCTATCCTGTCTTTATAGGCTTGGTCAAAGTTATCCCACACTTCGGGCTTCCTCAGCTTTGTTATATAATCCATCAGGTTGTAGCAGGTTGTGAACTGCCCGCAGGCTATGATGCACGCCATTGTTTGCGCGGTCAGCTTGCTACCCTCATCAAACCATAGCGTAGTGCCCATGCAACGTGCCGTTTCTGCTACCTCTGTATAGGATGCGATGGCACGGGAGCCGTATCTTTACTCTCCTGCGACCTGATCCTGTTTATCGCGTTGGTGTAGGAAAGGTCGTAAATATGGCTGCACTTGCGGCGGTGATTCCATATAGGATTATGATAAAAACTCTCGAACAGTATCTGCCTGATGCGTTTCATGAACACATCATTGGTGAGTATCATTACGGAGTTAAAGCGACTCTTGTTCACCTCAGACAATAGTGATACCGGTGTCTTTCTCATAAACTTCAGCAGCTTGTCTATCACCTCCTGCGAGAACGTGTCCTGCAGGTTCAGCGCGTCCCTGTTACCCCGGTCTTTTATTTTGCCATGCAACCGCCACCATGGGTATATGAGCACAGCGGGCACGATAATACCTATACTGCCCAGCATGGCAAACCAGATATGGTTGTGCATAAACGCCATGTAGAACGACACAAACCCCACCCCCATTACCAGTGCCAGCAGCAGTACTATTGTATCTATGGTCAGCAGGCTTATGTGATTATCCTTTACCCCGGGCACTACATATGGCGCCATAAAAAAACTACCTACATCATTAATAAGGATCAGGTCGAACGGGTTGAAGTTGTCTGCCGCTGTATTGCCGTTGCGCCTGCGCTCATCAGCCTCCATCACGCTTTCCAGCCCCTGATTATCGGTCACGCCGCCATCCATCAGCCCTACCCTGCCATTCTTTATAAATTCGTACTCTTTTTTACTGCTGCGTTGCGGCGCTATGTTCATTCGCTCCCACAGCATTTCCGGGGTCAGGCATTTTTCCACATCAGGTTCGTTATCGTCGGTATAGTTGAGGTAGCAGAAATCGCGGGGCAGTTCTAATGGCTCATAACCGCCGGGAAAACAGGAAGAAGCTGCCAGCACATCGGCCAGCTTCAGCTTATTCACCACATCACCATCCAGGTGCACATTCTCATTGCCGAAGTAGAAACGCGCGTCTTCTTCGCCGGCCCAGTGCTGCATCTTCACCTGCTGCCTGAATGGCAGCCCGGTAAAGAATTCTGTAGAGTTGAAGCATACCTCTTCCAGGTGCGATGGAAACTCGGGCTTTGCCAGGTCGCCTATGGTGGCGCCGTTAAACAGAAGTTCGGTGTCGTAGCTCTTGGCAAAAGCATTAATGATGTTCCTGGACTTGTAGCTATAGTATTCGTTCCATGCCCTTTTATCATTCAGGAAGTCGATGGCCACATTCAGTATATCATCACCGTCCAGCGACTTGTATATGGCCTTGTAGAATGTATCAAAGTCGTGGCCCTTTGCTTTGTGCAGGGCATACATAGCATTGGTAATAGTGCCGCCCGATGCCGATGATATGTAGGTGACCTTTTCCAGCAGGGGCTGCTCTTCTTCCGACCCGTTCTTTTTGATCTTTAAACTGTTCAGGTAACATAGCGAGCCAAGACTGAATGACGCAGCGCGGAAACCACCGCCCGAAAAGGCAAGTGCGATAGCCTCGAAAGGAGTAGTAAGTGGTGTGGCCACCTGGGTATAACGGTCTTCGTATGTCGACATATAAACGATCAGGTTGTTACAACTGACCGCTAAAATATAAAATAATTTACATCATGTATGTAATTGACTGTTTATGCGGTGTTAATGCAACAAATCCACAACATGTTCATACATTACATTGGAGGCAAATAGGCGTTTTACTTCGCGCGGTACACCCCACACTGCTCATATTGCAGGGTAGTAGCTGCAGTATCGAACACAGCCCTGTAGCCTGTTACCTCCAGGCTGTCCCCTGCCATCCTGAAGCTTACATAGCCCATGCGCCGGTGTGCGGGTGTAAGCTGCAGCTGCACTTCCGAATCACTGCGCGCCACATAGGGGAACGGATCTGCGGAGCCATCTCCGGCAAGATCGTAATTGTGGAAACTGCACATGCTACCGGCGAGACGGTGCCTGTCACCAATATCTTTAGAGAATATAAACATCTTCTTTTCCAGCACAATCCCCTTGCGTTCTGATGAGCTGAGGTAGTAATTCCTGAACAGGTGCAGGTCATTGGTCCGCACATCGGGCAGGAAGGAGGCTGAGGCATGCACATTATAAGAGAAGCCCGATAAAACCGCCAGCAGCAGCCTGGCGTAGAACAGCACTATATAGCCTGCGGCCACACCCACATACTGCCGCCTGTACCTGCTGTATATATCCTTAACCCCGCCCCGCGGACCTATGATGAACACTATATGCCCCAGGCAAAAAGTAAAGAACACCGGCAGTGCCTCTGCCCACCAGTTATCTATACGCCAGCCGGCTATCCATTTTATGCTCACCACATACAGCACTACCACTGCGCCCAGTATCATGAACAATTTGCGTGCTGGATAGTACAGATCATCTGTTGCCGGCCACCTTTGCCCTCGCACTACAAATGCCAGGATGAAGACCAGATGGTAGGCCAGCCACAAGTACAGGTAATAAGGAGCGTGTTGCAATTACATCAGTTTCTATCACCTATAGAAAAACCGTGCACATAAATAACTCACCTAACCCCGACCCTAAAGGGAGATGCTATCTACCTCACTTATTATACCTCAGTTATGCAGTCGGACGCGCACCTTTCTTGCAAAATTGTTGCTCACATTGGTTTTGACAATCAATAAGTTAGGTTGTTTTTGCTGCAAATTGTTGCTCACATCTAGTCAGCCGCGCAGGCACTTTATTGCCGGAATCTCTTCCGGTTTTTTGCTGCTTTTTTTCGATTATTGCGTTTGCCGGAAGTTGTCAACCATCCTACACCCTGGAGGTGTGTGGCATCTTGCGCGGGTGAGCATGCCGGATGATAGCACAACTATTGAACCAAAAGATGTGGTTTTGTGAAAAGATATCCACAAATTTCTATGGTAGTTTTTAGTACGAAAGGTTAGTGTTTAGTTACTGGCGTAGCAGACGCGGTTCCGTGACATCCTCGTTGCAAACGAGTGCGGGAGCCGATGCTAAATATCTTTCCACGCAAAACACTTCAACTTACACTTTGCACACTTATCATCGACAATCCTTGCCGGCAAGCCACAAATACCACATTCAACAAAATCCTTATCCCTACTGTTAGCTTTGGCCAACCTATCAAACTTTGGGTCACTGAGTATTTCATCGCCAAAAGATCGCGCTAACTCTTCTACAAAATCACGTGCAACTTCCTTTTTTACCTTATCACTCATTCTATTTCTTTTCAGCAAATGCAATAGGTGTGTAATGTCATCGTAAAAATCATCTTCTTCAATTTTCGCCCAAATAAATATCCCAATAGTTAATGGAACAAATAGCAAAAAGCCACCTACTATAAAGTTTATCAAAATGTTATCCCAATACCTTTCGGCCTTTTGTGTTCTGATGCTCCATAACCACAAGAGAGCAATTCCAAAGCATACATTAATAATAATTAATAGGATTTTATACTTCTTAAAAAACTTCTCCATTTTACAAATTTATAGTATGATATTTCTCGAGTAGACTGTGGCCACATTCGATAGCTTGGAAACTACCTAACGACTATATTTTTTTCAGAAATGCAATAGCCAATGAACACCAGAACAACGCGGTCCAATTATTATTTAATAAAATTATTATACTCAATTATATCGTTAATCTCGGCTCTATGTTTCAAATCCGAAATGTATATTTCCATATCTTCAAATGATTGCCCAACAATCCCCATTAATTTTATTGGTAAATCACTTATTCTAAAACCAGGTAAAAACAAAGGCGAAATGTTTTTACCCATAAACCACGCAGCTAACCATTCAGAACGAACCCATTCACTCTTCATTGAATCAAGAGAACATAAAACACACACCTCCCACGCGCTATTCAAATTTTCTTTTACTTTCCGATAAAACTCTTCCCCGGTCTGATTGTCATTTGAATAGCAAAATGTACTGAAATAGTTTTTCTCCAATGTATGGGCTAACGCCTTTGCATATTTTTGATCTTCATTGTTATAACTTATAAAAACGTGTTTTTTGTTCGGCAATTTATGTTTTGCATTTTTTATTGCATGTAAAATTTTTGTCTTATTTACTGTAGATGGCATTGCTTTAATATGAACTTTCATCCCGTTAAGGCTTGTAATAGACTCTAATCTTTTACATGTTTTTAATGCTCTATCCTTTGGATCATTAACATCAGATTTGTCTTGATCTTCAATTAACAAGACAATCCCTCCCTCCTCTAAAACGTTTGTGTTGATCTTTGTGAAGTTATACGTTCTCCATAAATTATATTCAGAAGGAAGTTTATCCAACAGTGCATTCATTAATCCGACACTGTCATTCCCTTTTTTATTCTCTCCAACCCTCTCATATTTGATACCAATTTCAATAAATTTATGCGAATCAATTACTGGAATGACCCCCATTCTTACATTCAATACCTTGCTATCTAGCTCTGCAAATGTTATTGCAGGTAAAATAGTTTTATTTCCAAAATCCAGGCCGTTAGTTATCTTCTGTATATCGCGTGAATTGGCAGACAATAGGGGAAGTTCTCCATCAAGAGATAAAGTCATTTCAAATGGTTCAAAATTGATCTTTTCGTTTTCAGGCAAATTCTCTCCATGTAGCTTATTATAGAAATAAGCCAATTCTCCATTCAATTCAAATCTAATTGCATTTTTTTCATTTAAATCTTCTGAATCCTCATCAATAAACAGACAATGATGGCATTTATTATATAATGCTTCGGATAAATCATCAAGAGCCGCTTTAGATTCTTCATAATATTGTCCTTTTTTCTTGTAAGTAAGATTTTCGCCTAACCAAGTAAAAGCAATATGAATAGTCCATGTTGCAAATTTGTATCCTGATCTTGTGGATTCCGAATGAATTATCGAAGCGCTATTTTTTTCAAGAATTTCTGAAACTTTCCTTAACGCTCCACGTTCATCTTGCTTTAAGTGAATTATTAAACGAGCACACCTATTCCAATATTGGGGAGGAATTGGTGTTAACATGAAATCATGATCTATACTGATGTTTTTATACTTGGGGTCGTCCTTTGGCCTGGGGTAATATAATCCATACAACGAACTTCCATGTCCAAAACATAGTAAATCCAACAAGTCAGGATGTAAAGCTAATTCTCCGTTTTTATTCAGATACCCTAATCCACCATGATTCATAGACAGTTATTTTTAAAAAAGTAAAAAAAACAGAGATTATCGTTAAAATAGCTCCACCCTCTACATAAAAATAATCTGATTTTATTATATAAAATACCGTTTAAAAACGGTATTTACTTAATGACATGTTATTGATTGAATTTCATTTTATCACTGTGATTTTAAAGAACCCTTTCTTATTCGTACCTTTGCGCCACAAAAAATAATTTATGAAAGAAGTATATATCGTATCTGCCGTGCGTACTCCTATAGGCGCATGGGGCGGTGCTCTGAAAGATTTTAGCGCTACCAGGCTGGGCTCATTTGCCATAAAAGGCGCTCTTGAGAAAGCGGGTGTGGCTGCAAGCGAGGTAAATGAAGTACTAATGGGTAGTGTGCTGCAGGCCAACCTGGGTCAGGCACCTGCACGCCAGGCGGCAAAGTTTGCCGGCCTGCCGGACAATGTACCTGCAACTACAATAAACAAAGTATGCGCAAGCGGTATGAAGGCGGTAATGCAGGGTGCGCAGAGCATCATGCTGGGTGATAATGATGTGGTGGTAGCAGGCGGTATGGAGAGCATGAGCAATGTGCCTTTCTACAGTCCTACCATGCGCTGGGGCAGCAAGTATGGCGATGTAACAATGATAGACGGCCTGGCTAAGGACGGTCTGACAGATGTATACCACAACTATGCTATGGGCAACGCAAGCGACCTGTGCGCTAAGGAGTGCAACATAACACGTGAAGCGCAGGATGAATTTGCAATAGAAAGCTACAAGCGCAGCCAGGCTGCATGGGATGCAGGCAAATTTGACAACGAGGTAATAGCTATAGAGGTGCCACAGAAAAAGGGCGACCCGATAAAAATAAGCAAGGACGAAGATCCGTGGAATGTGAAGTTTGACAAGATAGCCGGCCTGCGTCCTGCATTCAGCAAGGAAGGAACAGCTACGGCAGCCAACAGCAGCACCATGAACGATGGCGCAGCGGCACTGGTGCTGATGAGCAAAGAAAAAGCGGAAGCACTGGGCATAAAGCCAATAGCCAAAATACGTGGCTATGCTGATGCTGAGCAGGCTCCGGAATGGTTTACAACTTCACCATCAATAGCAGTGCCAAAGGCAGTAGCCAAGGCGGGCCTGAGGATGGAAGATATACAGTTCTTTGAACTGAACGAAGCATTCAGTTCGGTAGGTATAGTGAACGCCCAGAAAATGGGTCTTACTGCTGCGCAGGTGAATGTGAATGGTGGTGCGGTAGCGCTGGGTCACCCGCTGGGTGCGAGTGGTGCGCGTATCATTACTACGCTCATCAATGTACTGCAGCAGAACGGCGCTAAGTATGGCGCAGCAGGCATATGCAATGGCGGCGGCGGCGCAAGCGCGGTGGTAATTGAGTTAATGTGAGGAATGTGATTTAATGTGATTGGAATGTGGGTTAACACACCCCTAACCCCTCTCTAGAGGGGAAGTGTGGTTACTTACACGCATTTCGTGAGATTGCTTCGATTCCTCGCAATGATGCGATTATTATTTTAGTTTTTGATCTTTTAATAGAACACCAGGTCTGGGCTTGGTGTTCTTTGTTTTATATATTTGTTGGGGTGAAGAACACTTGGTTGAAAATACGGGAACTGGCACTGCAGCCGCACATAGTGATGATGGTGTATGTGATAGCGGCAATATTTGCTGCTGTGCAGCTGTATTCGCTGGGGTCGCATGAGTTCACGTTCCCGAAGGATCCGTACCCGGATGATATCATGAACCATGTGGAGAAGATGAACCAGTTCTACGGCAAGCAGCTGACGGAATACAATAACTACCTCATCTTCAAATACTCCTTTTATCACCTGCTGGATGGCAGCAACCTTTACGGCCTGTACCCGGACAGGCACTGGGACTACTATAAGTACAGCCCCACCTTTGCCCTGCTGATGGGCCCTATGGCGGTGCTGCCTAATATAATAGGCCTGTGCATATGGAACATACTGAATGCGCTGGTGGTGTTCCTGGCCATACGTATGCTGCCCTTTACCACTAAGGTGCAATGCCTGCTGCTGTGGTTCATCAGCTTTGAGATGCTGACGTGCCTGCAGAACACGCAGAGCAACGGCCTGATGTGCGGGCTGATGATAGCCGCCTACGGCAGCATGCACAACGGCAAGGCCATATGGGCCACGCTGTGGCTGGTGCTGGCCACTTATATAAAGGTATACGGGGCCATAGGCTTCTGCCTGTTCCTCTTCTACCCCGGCAAACTGAAATTTATAGGTTGGGCCATATTGTGGACGATAGTGCTGGGCGCACTGCCGCTGATCGTGACGCCTTTCCACACCCTTATATGGCAATACCACAACTGGGCCGACCTGATGATAGCTGATGCCACGGCAGCTGTGGGGCTGTCGGTAGCGGGGGTGCTGAGCACATGGTTCGGCATCATGAACGGTAAGGCGGAGGTGACGGTGGTGGGGCTGGTGCTCTTCCTGGTGCCGCTGGCAAGGGTGAATATGTATAAGAACGAGCTGTGGCGGCTACTGGTAGTGGCCTCTATGCTGATATGGGTGATCATCTTCAACCACAAGGCAGAATCATCGACCTACATAATAGCGGTGGCGGGTGTGGCCATATGGTACTTTGCCATGCCGAAGACGAACTGGCGGACGGGTCTGCTTTTCTTCGTGTTCCTGTTCACCTGCCTCAGCACTACCGATATTTTCCCGCCATACGTGAAGGAGCACCTGATATACCCCTATAAAATAAAGACCTTTCCGTGTATAGTGGTATGGTGTATGGTATTCATAGACCTGATGCGGCTGAAGGCCGGGGAAGGCAAAACTTCCAAAGAAATCCTTATGAATTAAGAAAAAGAGAAAAAAATACCGATATTAGCTAAAATTTTGACAACAGGTCTACTTACAGAACTTAGTTATTTATGAAACATAGCCTACTGAGAATAGTTGCATTAATAGTATTACTGGCATTTGTGAGCAGTTGTGGCGAGGGCCGCTGGAGGCGCTACAAGTACCGTGAGCACTATGTGCATAAGAAACGCTACCGTCCATGGCACCAGCACAGTCACAGGGACTGGTAGTCTGTAAATGTGGCCATTTGATCATGTGCGGAATGTGGTAAATGAATCAATAATGATGAATGATAGTTGCGGGCAACCCCTTGGGGTTGCCCGTTTTACTTATGGGTGTTTTTACATTGTACTGACAATTGACCGTTTAGTATCAGTATTAATGAATTGAGGTTGAATTACTTTTGCGGCCACACCTACGATCTCATATGTATAAGATATTGCCCGCAGTAGTACTATTAGCCAGCCTCAGCGCAACAGCACAGGACAAAAAGAGCCTTGCCTACCCCGACGAAAAGCACTTTAAGAACATGCGCCAGCTGACCACAGGCGGCGATAATGCAGAGGCCTACTTCGGCTTTGATAATGAGCATGTGACCTTCCAGCGCACTAACCCTAAGGAGGGCGTTAACTGCGACCAGATATATTATGGTGATGTGACCACTGCCGATAATAATGGTACGTTCAAATACAACCTGGTGAGCACAGGCAAGGGCCGCACTACCTGCGCCTACCTGATGCCTGATAAGCAGCACCTGCTGTATGCAAGCACACACCTGGCGGCAGATACCTGCCCTGCCACGCCGGACAGGAGCAAGATCAAAAAGTATGTATGGCCTATCTACGACAGCTACGACATTTTTGTAGCCGACCTGAAAGGTAACATCACCAAGCAACTGACCAAAACCAAAGGCTATGATGCGGAAGCGACCATATCGCCGAAGGGAGACAGGATCATATTTACCAGCATGCGCAATGGCGACATAGACCTGTATACCATGAACCTGGATGGCACTCATGTAAAGCAGGTGACCCACACCACAGGCTATGATGGTGGCGCATGCTTCTCGCCTGATGGCAAGAAGATAGTATGGCGCGCATCGCGCCCAGGCACACCGGAAGAGGTGAAGGAATATAAAGACCTGCTGGCACAGGGACTGGTAATGCCTACAAAGATGGAAGTATTTACCGCTAATGCAGATGGAACAGATGTGCACCAAGTAACCCACCTTGGCAAGGCCAACTGGGCACCGGCATTCACACCTGATGGCAAGAAGATCGTATTCGCATCGAACCATGAATATGAGCGCGGGTTCCCGTTCAATATGTATCTTATCAATGCGGATGGAACGGGTATGGAACGCATATCTCATGATGGCGGCTTTGACGCTTTTCCTATGTTCTCACCAGATGGCAAGAAGTTCATCTTCAGCTCTAACCGCAATAATGGCGGCGGGCATGATACCAATGTTTTCCTGTGTGACTGGGTGGATTAATGCGTAATGGCTCAATTGCTGAATGGCTCAACTCCTGTATGTCGCTGACAGCGTCTCATGCCCTAAGTGCAGTAATTTTTGTAATTTGGTGGTGAAATTTATTAGGATTGAACATTAAGACTTTTTTACTGGTGGGGATAGGCGGGGCTGCGGGAAGCATGTCGCGATACGGTATAGCTACGCTGATGAATAAGTATATCAGTAATCCATTCCCGTTCGGCACTTTTACTATCAATATTGTTGGCTCATTACTCATTGGCATCCTATTCGGGCTAATGGGGCGCAACCAATGGTTGCAGGACGGTGGTATGCTGCTGCTGGCATCAGGTTTCTGCGGCGGGTTTACTACGTTCTCTACCTTTGCACTTGAAAACGTAACGCTCATGCAAAAGGGCCAATCAGTAACGGCTTTTTTATATACAGGTGCCAGCGTGGTAATAGGGCTACTGCTGTGCAGGGCGGGGCTATGGCTGACGGGGGCTTAGGTTTGCCTAACAATTATATTATCAAAAAATGACTTTTAGAGGGAATGTGAATATCCGTTTGCTTTATAGTTGGTTGTTTGGTAATTTTGCGTTCCGCAGCATAAATCACATTTAATATGATAGATATAAAGATCCCTACGGTTGGAGAATCGATCAGTGAAGTAACACTGGTGAAATGGTTAAAAAAAGAGGGTGATTACGTGAATATGGATGAGGTATTGTGCGAGCTGGAGTCAGAAAAGGCGACGTTTGAACTGCCCGCTGAAAAGGCCGGCACCCTGCATTTAGTAGCTAAGGAAGGTGATACCCTGCTGATAGGTGATGTAGCCTGCAAGATAGATGAAACTGCGGCAAAGCCTGAAGGCGCTGCGGCACCTGCACCAAAAGCAGAAGCACCCAAGAAAACTGAAAATGCGGCTCCAGCTTCACCAAAGGCTGAAGCACCACAGAGCGATGTAAAGGCTACGCCTGTAGCTAACGCTATAATGGCCGACAAGCAAGTGAAGCCTGCTGAAGTAAAAGGCAGCGGAGCAATGGGCAGGATCATGAAGCACGATGTGCTGGATGCGATAGCTAACCCGGGCCGCAAGAGCGGCGCAGCTGCTTTCACCCGCGAAGAGCGCCGTGAGAAAATGAGCAACCTGCGTAAGACAGTATCTCGCAGGCTGGTAGAAGCAAAGAACAGCACGGCCATGCTTACCACGTTCAACGAGGTGGACATGACCCGTATCATGGATATACGCAAGCAGTATAAGGATACGTTCAAAGAGTCTCATGGTGTGAACCTGGGCTTTATGTCGTTCTTTACCAAGGCAGCATGTATCGCATTGCAGGAATGGCCTGCGGTGAATGCTTACATAGACGGCGATTCTCTTGTGTATCATGACTACTGCGATATATCAATAGCGGTATCTGCACCGAAAGGGCTGGTAGTGCCTGTTATCCGTAATGCGGAGAGCATGAGCATGAGCGATATAGAGAAGAAGGTAGTAGAACTGGCGAAGAAAGCACGCGACAATAAATTAAGCCCTGATGAAATGGCTGGTGGTACGTTCACACTTACCAATGGTGGTGTGTTTGGCTCACTGATGTCTACACCCATCATCAATATACCACAGTCTGCAATACTGGGCATGCACAAGATACAGGACAGGCCAATGGCCATCAACGGCAAAGTAGAGATACGCCCGATGATGTACCTGGCAGTAAGCTATGACCATCGTATCATTGACGGCCGTGAGTCTGTAGGCTTCCTGGTGAGGGTGAAAGAATTGCTGGAAAATCCGGAGCTGATTTTGTTCGGACAGGACCCGGTGAAGACATTGCTGGAAATCTAAACCCCAAACCCCTCCCGCTGAAGAAGCGGGACCTTGTTCCGGGGCTGCCCCTTATTTTACTTAGCAATTATACAAACGCCACTCATTGAGTGGCGTTCTTGCTTTATTAATGAGTTGGGGTCTGTTTATCGAAGTTCGTTCTCTTCTTTGCCTTGTGGGTATGATAAATGTGGTGGCCTGTTCTGTACAGAAGAAACACGACGACGACTAATATTGCTGTTATTGACCAGATACCCATGATTATTGATTTAGTATTGTGAAGTTTCACCAATACTTATAATAACCGAGCCACGCCTACACAGATGTTACCCACCAGGTGTTACCATGCGGGTCTTTTACACCGCCGGTTCTGCCGTAGGGCTGGTCGCACATGGGCATAACGGAGGTGGCTCCTGCAGCCAGAGCTTTCGCATAGGTTTCATCAGCATTGACTACATAGATGAACATGCCGGCAGTACTTGAGGAGAACTCATCAGTAGCATCGGCAAACATGATTGAGCAGTCGCCTATCTTTATCTCGGCATGCATGATGATGTGCTCATCGCGCATGTGCTTCATGCGCTCCTCTGCTCCGAAAACATCCTGTGTGAATTTAAGGAAACCTGCGGCATCCTTTATGATCAGGTACGGCATTACCTGGTTGTATCCTTCCGGAATATTTACTTTCTGCATGGTTTCTATGGTATTTGATCGAGTGAATAATATACTGGCAGTCCTTTTGCTATTAATATTTCCTTTTCCCTGTTGGCTCCCCTGCTCTCTCCGATCATCAATATCGCATCGCACTTATCAATGACGGCAAGAGAAATGGCCATTACTGCTTCATAAGGGTCGCTGACGCTGGACTGGCCAATAACAGGCAGCGCCATGTTCACGCCAATGAACGGGATGTGGCCTTTTTCATAAACTCTTGCCGCGGCAATGTTCATGGCCTCGAAATTTTTGTTGCGCTGCTCTTCTGTAGGCGCTGAATAGGGTCCTGCTATACCGATGATCATAAGTAAAAATAAGCAAATTATTTTACCCCAGCCCCTAAAGGGGAGCTATTATTTCTTTGTCCTTCGCGAGCGCTGTTGGTCAGAAAATAAGGTCAACAACGCTTGCGAGCGCACTAAAAAAGCCCCGCTTACACGGGGCTTTTACTCAATGTTATTCTATACTGATTATCCCAGCTTTACTTTCAGGCCTTCGTTCAGTGCATCAAGGAACTCCTCTGTGTACAGGTAGTGCTCACCGTGCTTCACTTTATTGCCGTGTACGCAAACTGCAAGGTCTTTTGTCATCTTGCCGCTTTGTACTGTTTCCACACATACTGCTTCCAGCGCGTGTGCAAATTTGATCAGCTCCTGGTTGTTATCCAGTTTACCACGGAATTCCAGGCCTCTTGTCCATGCATAGATGGAAGCAATTGGATTGGTAGAAGTAGGATTACCTTTCTGATGCTCACGGAAGTGACGCGTAACAGTACCATGCGCAGCTTCTGCCTCCATAGTATTGCCATCAGGTGTTACGAGCACTGAGGTCATAAGACCGAGTGAACCGAAACCCTGTGCAACTGTATCGCTCTGTACATCACCATCGTAGTTCTTACATGCCCATACAAAGTTACCATGCCATTTAAGCGCGCTCGCTACCATGTCATCAATAAGGCGGTGCTCATACTCGATACCTGCTTTTTCAAATTCAGCCTTGAACTCGTTATTGTAGATGTCTTCAAAAATATCTTTAAAACGGCCATCATATTTTTTAAGGATGGTGTTCTTTGTGCTCAGGTACAGCGGCCATTTTTTAGACAGCGCCATATTGAAGCAGGAGCGTGCAAAGCCCATGATAGACTCATCTGTATTATACATGGTCAATGCAACGCCATCGCCTTTGAAGTTGTATACTTCATGCTCTATCACATTACCATCTTCGCCTTCAAATTTCACAGTCAGTTTACCTTTACCTTTTACCACGAAGTCTGTAGCACGGTACTGGTCGCCGAATGCGTGACGGCCAATGCAGATAGGCGCTGTCCAGTTTGGCACCAGGCGCGGGATATTGCTCATAACGATAGGCTCGCGAAACACGGTACCATCAAGTATATTACGGATAGTGCCGTTAGGGCTCTTCCACATTTGTTTCAGGTTGAACTCTTTTACACGCGCTTCATCAGGTGTGATAGTTGCACACTTGATACCAACACCATACTGGCGTATAGCATTTGCTGAATCTATAGTTACCTGGTCGTTGGTAGCATCACGATGCTCCATGCCGAGGTCATAATATTTTATATCAATGTCGAGGTAAGGAAGTATCAGCTTGTCCTTGATATACTTCCAGATGATTCGGGTCATTTCATCGCCGTCCAGTTCCACGACCGGGTTTGCAACTTTAATCTTTGCCATTATTGATCAGTTTTTAAGTTTTTAGTATGTGTGGGTGTTATTTTATAAAACCGCTCAAATGTAATGAGTTTGGAGGATTTGCTGAAAAATTACGAAAGGATAGTTATATGTAATTTTATTTAAGTAAAAGAAGAGATTGGTCTTAGCGATTTTGACGGTTACCTTTGCCCGGTGATACTCTACTGGTTATTTATCTGTGTAGTGATTATACAGTGCTTGTATGCGCTGTATTTCTTTGTGCGGATATTTGCATTACCTGCCTCTAAAGCACAAAACAATAGCTTGCAGCCGGTAAGTATCATTATCTGTGCAAAGAATGAAGCAGAGCACCTTAAAAAGAACCTCCCGGGAATATTATTGCAGCAATACCATAATGAGGCAGGCAAACCCATGTATGAGGTGATAGTGGTAAATGATGCCTCCGATGACCATACAGCACAGGTACTACAGGACCTTGAATTAGAGTATGACCACCTTTGGGACATAATTATAGCAAAAGATGCCAAACGGGAGCTGCAAGGAAAGAAATTTGCGTTGAGCAAGGGGTTAGCTATTGCAAAGTATGACCTGCTACTGCTTACTGATGCTGATTGTGTGCCGGCAAGTGACCAATGGCTAAAGCAAATGGTGGCGCCATTGCATAATGGGAAAGAGATAGTAGCGGGATATGGCGGATATAATGAAGCAAGCGGGCTGCTCAATGCCTTTATACGCTGGGAAACTGTACACTCCTTTTTACAATACAGCACTTATACACTTGCAGGCAAGCCATACATGGCTGTGGGACGCAATATGGCATGTACCAGGGCTGCACTACAAAAAGCACAAAAAAGCGAACTATGGAATGCCCTACCCTCTGGCGACGATGACCTGCTGGTGCGTATAACCGGGAGTGCTAACAATACTGCAATAGTAGTTGAGCCGACTTCTTTTACCTACTCGGAAGCTAAAGCCAGCATAAGTAGCTGGATAGCGCAGAAACAAAGGCATTTATCTACTGGAAAATACTACAAAAGCGACATAAAGCTGCTACTGGGGGCATACGGGGTAAGCCACGCGGCCATGTGGCTGTCATTTTTCATACTGCTGGCGACACCGTGCCGGGATGCAGCGCTTATAGTTATGGGCATACGCTGCGGGGTATATTGGCTGATATGGGCAAGAGCAGCCAATAAGCTGAACGAAAAAAGTCTTATTTATTTATTCCCATTCTTCGATATAGCGTGGATGGTATATAACTTTGCCTTCCTGCCATACATAACCTGGAAAAACAAAAAGCATTGGACATAATACTAAAATACTTCGCTGATTTTACTGAAGAGCAATTGAACCAGTTCCGGCAACTGGAGGGATTGTATAAGGAATGGAACGAAAAGATCAATGTAATATCGCGCAAAGACATTGACTCGCTGTATGAGCGGCATGTACTGCATTCACTGGCTATTTCGGTGGTTTGCAATTTTGACGATGGAGCTGAAATAATAGACATAGGCACCGGTGGCGGGTTCCCCGGCATTCCGTTGGCAATCATGTATCCTAATGTTGATTTTCTGCTGGTAGATGGTATAGGCAAGAAGATAAAAGTAGTGCAGGAAGTGGCTGATGCTGTAGGGTTAAAGAATGTAACTGCTGTGCATGGAAGAGCAGAAGAACAGAAACACAGAAAATTTGACTACGCAGTATCCCGCGCGGTAGCACCACTGGGCGACCTGTGGCGGTGGATAAACCCACTATTGCGTATAGGCCAAAAAAGCGATGAACTGCCCAATGGCCTTATATGCCTGAAAGGTGGCGACCTGAGGAACGAGATAAACGATAGTGGCATGAAAAAGATAACGCAGATGTGGGCGGTGAACAATATATTCCCGGAACCGGCGTTTGAAGATAAGTATGTAGTATATGTGCCGAAACTAATATAGGGTGAGCAAAATATCCATTAAATAATTTACTACTTTTACAGATAATCTCTTATATCTAAACCTATCTTATGAAAAAGACCATCACGACGCTCGCCATTGTGCTGCTGGTAGTTGTTGTTTATTCCTGCAAGAAGCATTCAGATGAAACGACATTAACTACAGGTACAGTATACCTTGATCTGCCGCCAACTGTTGACAATTACCACTTTGCTGATTCAGGCTTCGCCAGCCGTAACAGCAATTACGTTGCAACATTAGGGCGGGTATTATTTTATGATTCACACCTGTCCCTTAATAATGCAATATCGTGCGGTTCCTGTCATAAACAGTCGGCATCCTTTGCGGACAATGTAGCATTTAGTACAGGTTATGAAGGACGGCTTACAAAAAGGAACTCGCCGATGATCGCCAACCTGCTTGGCGACCAACCCAGATCTAATGTAAAAAGCATGAACATGATCCCGCTGTTCTGGGATGGTCGGGAAATATTATTGACCAACCTTATTTCCCGCCCGGTAACCAATCATGTAGAAATGGGAATCGACGATTTTAATTCTCTGCCATCAAAACTATCGGCACTACCCTATTATTCTGCGCTATTTAAAAATGCTTATGGCGATACCCAGATAACCAGCCAAAGAATAGCTGACGCTGTATCTGTTTTCATTATTTCCATTCAATCCAATAACAGCCGCTTTGACCTATTCGCTAAAAGACTCACTTCAAACATGATTACCAGTAGCTCTATTGCAGCTGCTGCAACAGGTTTACTCACAACACAAGAGCTTGCAGGTTTTAATCTCTTTACGAATACCTACAATTGTGAAGGATGCCACCATATTTTTACTAACTTCTATAGCATAAGCGACATGCGAGACATAGGACTTGACGCAGTATATGTTGATAACGGCAGTGGTACTATAACAGGTGATACCTATGACAATGGAAAATTTAAAGTTCCTAAGCTCAAGAATGTCGCACTGTCAGCCCCATACATGCATGACGGGCGCTATAAGACATTAGATGAGGTAATAGACCATTACAGCCATGGCATTCAAAACAGCCCGAACCTTGACAGAGAATTGACCGACAGTGCAGGCCATCCTATGCAGATGAATATCAATGACAACAATAAGCAGGCGCTTATTGCTTTCCTTCAAACTATGACTGACTTTGACGTTGTATCTGACCCCAAATTTGCTAACCCTTTTAAAGTAAAATAATGCTAAAAAAAATAATGCTCACCGGTATCCTTCTTTCCGGATGTACCCTTACCTCTATGGCCCAATCAGACACATTGAGCGAAAAAAAAGAGAAAAAGATAAATCATAGTATTGGCGTGCAGGTAAATGACCTTGTAAAGCAGATACTTAATTTCAACAGCAGCACCACATCAACAAATACCAATCCGTACCAACTGACCTACTCCATTAACTCAGCTAATAAAGGTTGGGGAATAAGGGTCGGTGTCGGCTATAATTACCGCTCCTCGTCCAGCAATGATGGTATTACCTCAACAAAAACCAATTTAGATGATGTACATGCAAGAATAGGTATAGAGCGAGCCTATAAAATCTCGAAAAAATGGACAACCGGAATAGGCATAGACGGTGTGTATAATAATGACAACGACCACACCACAAGCATGGTAAGTGTGATCACAAGCACAGGCTTTAGTGGCGGCACTACAACCGTAATACGAACAACAGATACAAAAACAACAGTAAGCAGTAAAGGCGGAGGGCCGCAGGGATGGCTGCGATATGCTATCAGCCAAAGGGTGTTGATAGGTACGGAAGCCAGTTTTTACTATGTGACAGGCACCCAGAGCAACCTGATACGGATAGACGGCGTTTCTAATGCACCCAAAGTGAGCAATTACTTAAAAGTAGTGTCATTCAGCTTGCCGGTAGTGCTATTTGTCAATGTGCGGTTCTAAAAACTACTTTATCAACAATTAAAACAGGGTTTTTCCCTGTTTTTTCAGTTTATACGCAGGTCTAAAAAACAATTCTTAATTTAGCACCCTGATTCTAAATATAGGCAATAAAATATATGGGTAGGATATTTGAAGTACGTAAATCATCAATGTTCGCGCGGTATGACCGCATGGCAAAACAATTCAGCCGCGTAGGTAAGGAAATAGCAATAGCTGTAAAGAAAGGCGGCCCTGAACCGGACACTAACCCTATGCTGCGCCGTGTGATGCAGAATGCGAAGTCTTTCAACATGCCGAAAGACCGCATAGAAGCAGCGATAAAGAACGCGATGGGTAAAGACCAGAGCAACTATGATGAAGTACTGTATGAAGGATACGCGCCACATGGCATAGCCTTGCTGGTAGTAACTGCTACTGACAATACAACACGTACCGTAGCAAACGTACGTGCACACTTTAATAAAGGCGGCGGATCGGCAGGAAACAGTGGTTCTGTAAGCTTTTTATTCAACCACCTGGGCATGTTCAAGCTGAAAGCTGATGGCCTGAACATGGAAGACCTGGAGCTGGAACTGATAGACTACGGACTGGAAGAAGTAGGTGAAGACAGCGAAGGCAACATTATTATCAGGTGTGCATTTACCGATTTCGGCAATATGCAGAAAGCCCTGGAAGAAAAAAAGTTAACGGTTATCTCTTCTGAAATAGAGTGGATACCATTCAATACCATACAAATAAGCGATGAGCAGTCAGAAGACGTGTTCAAGCTGATAGAAAGGCTGGAAGGCGATGATGACGTGCAACACGTGTTTCATAACATGGCATAAGCATAAAAGAAAAGAACTGAAAGAGCTAAGGAACGATTTCTTAGCTCTTTTAATTTTAAGCATGCCCTGATACTCTCTTAATAACTATTTTTGTAAAAATAAAACGAATGCCCCCCAAACCGACGTTACCATTACTTGTTGGCCGAAAGCCTGTGCTGGAAGCACTGGAGTCGGGAACTACTATTGAAAAGATCTTTTTGCTGCGCACGGCCACCGGGCCTGAAATAAATGCTATAAAACTGCGTGCACGTGAATACAATATACCTATAAGCCAGGTGCCAGTAGAGAAGCTGGACTACATGACCAAGTCGCAGCACCAGGGCATAGTGGCATGGACATCACTACTGCAATATATAGACCTGCAGGCAGGGATATCTTATGTTGTGGAAAAGGGAGAAACACCTTTGTTCTTATTGCTGGATGGCATAACAGATGTGCGTAATGTGGGTGCGATAGCCCGTAGCGCCTTATGCTGCGGTGCACAGGGCATTATTCTACCTACGTCTCATGCAGCCTCGCTGACCGAGGAAGCTATAAAAACATCGGCAGGAGCGTTGCGCAAAATCCTGCTATGCCGTACACCGTCTGTGCAGCAGGCCATGGACGTGCTGCGACTGAACGGCATACAGATACTAGGTACCCAGATGAAAGGAAGTGTGCCGGTTTACGAGAGCAACCTTACCATACCAACAGTAGTAGTGATGGGTGCGGAAGATACCGGTATCAGCAAGGATGTGCTGAAACGTGCTGACCAGCTGATACGCATACCGATGGTTGCTAACTTCGATTCGCTGAATGTATCTGTAGCTGCCGGGATGATACTTTATGAAGCTTTGAGGCAAAGAGTACTAAACCCCTGACCCCTCCCGCTGTAGCGGGACCTTGTTTCGGGGAACCATCTATTAAGCTTGCGAACTTTGCAGACTAAAGAAATCCATTCAGACAGTTAACAAGACCCAAGACATAATTTATGCTGCGAAAAACGGCTTATCTTCGGTAGATCAAATACACATTATGCTATTTAATGGAAAGACGGCATTTATAACAGGAGCAAGCAGGGGAATAGGTGAAGCGATAGCGCTGCGACTGGCAAAAGAAGGAGCTAATATAGTTGTAGTAGCTAAATCGGTAACGGAAGACCCGAGACTGGGCGGCACAATATATAGCGTGGCTGATAAAATAAACGAAGCCGGTGGCAAAGCTCTTGCCGTGCAATGCGACATACGTGACGAGGAGCAGATAATAGCAGCTGTGCAACAGGCCATAAGCATATTTGGCGGTATAGACATACTGATCAACAACGCATCTGCCATATCACTCAGCAACACCGAAAAAACAGAGACCAAGCGTTTTGACCTGATACATGACATTAATGTGCGGGGTACTTTTTTAGTGACCAAACATTGCCTGCCCTTTTTACAGAAAGCAGAGAACCCACATATACTTACCTTATCGCCACCAATAGAAATGAACCCAAAATGGATAGCGCCATATGTGGCCTATACCATCAGCAAGTTCAATATGAGCATGATGACACTGGGCTGGGCACAGGAATTTAAAAAATATGGCGTAGCTGCTAATTCGCTATGGCCTATGACCACCATAGCCACATCTGCAGTGAAGAACATACTGGGCGGCAATATGCTCATCAACATGAGCAGGAAACCTGAGATACTTGCTGACTGTGCTTTTTACATTTTACAACGGTCAGCAAAGGAATGTACGGGCAACCTGTTCATTGACGAAGATGTGCTGAAGAGCGAAGGAATAACTGACCTTAGCCATTATGCAGTGACGCCGGGCGGGCCTTTGCAGAAAGACCTGTACGTTAATTAAGTTAAAAGGGATAAGTTAAAACCTCAAAGTGTGTTACCTACCATTTAAAGCAAACTTGCAGTGAGCTCCATACTTTCTATACAGCATATATCTAAATCTTACGGGCCTATACAGGCGCTGAAAGATGTCTCGTTTGATGTTCCCGAAGGTTGTGTGTTCGGGATACTGGGGCCTAATGGCAGTGGCAAGACCACTATGCTGGGCATAGTACTGGACGTGCTGCTGGCTGATGTCGGCAACTATAGCTGGTATGGCGGCATGGAACACAGTACAGCCCGCAAACAAATAGGTGCGCTGCTTGAAACGCCTAACTTTTACCATTATCTATCGGCCTTTGATAACCTGGAAATAAATGCCGCAATAAAGCAACGCGGGCATGATGACCGTGACCAGGTGCTGAAACAAGTAGGGTTGTATGAACGTAAGGACAGCAAGTTCCAGACCTTTTCGCTGGGCATGAAGCAGCGGCTGGCAATAGGCGCTGCCCTGCTGGGCAACCCTAAAATACTGGTGCTGGACGAACCTACAAACGGACTGGACCCTGCCGGAATAGCGGAGATAAGAGAACTGATACGCCAGCTGAACAAGCAAGGCATTACTATTATCATAGCCAGCCATATGCTGGACGAGATAGAAAAGGTATGCACCCACGTAGCCATACTGAAGAAAGGCACACTACTGCTACACGGCCCGGTAGATGAAGTGCTGCTGAGTGAAGACCAGGTAGAAGTAAGAGCCGACAACACAGCACAGTTGCAACAGGCACTGGAGGCCATGCCCGGAATTAAAAAGATAAAGCTGAACGACAATACACTGCAACTTACCTGCGATGCGACCGTTACTACGGCACAGGTAAATGCTTATTGTACCGGCATGGGAATAACACTATCTCACCTGCTGTTGCGGAAGAAGAGCCTGGAAACAAAATTCATGGAGCTGACCAACCAATAAACAATGAAAGAACTACTGGCAATAGAATGGCTTAAAATAAAACGCTACCGCACCTTCTGGATACTGGCAGGCCTGTTCCTGCTGCTAATGCCGTTATGGAACATAGAAGTAGCTAACGGCATGCTGAAATTTGGCGGCAACGCCAAAGGCGGGCTTAACTTTCTGAGTACTGCCTACTCTTTTCCGGAGGTGTGGGGCAACCTGGGCTTCTGGGGCAGTATATTTATCATGTTCCTGTCTATACTGGTCATCATACTTACTACCAACGAGTATGCTTACCGCACGAACAGGCAGAATATAATAGATGGCATGAAAAGGATAGAGTTTTTCCATGCCAAAGTAGCGCTGGTGTTGTTGCTGAGTGTACTTGCCACTGTTTATTTATTTGTCCTGGGCCTCGCTTTCGGAGGCGTGAATTCAGGTTCGCTGAGCGGGTTGTTCTCGCAATTTCAGCAAGTAGGTTATTTCTTCCTGTTGTCTCTTGACTACCTGGGTTTTGCATTATTTCTTGCGCTATGGATAAGGAGAAGCGGGCTGGCGATCGGGCTATTCCTGTTGTATTCGATGATCATTGAAAATATTGCAAGGGGGCTGCTGAATAGCATGATGGATAAACCTTTTGGCAATTTCCTGCCATTGCAGGCAAGTGATGAATTACTGCCTTTCCCGCTGATGCAGATGGCAAAAACCATGATGGGTAGCGGAACAGGCATCAATATGACCACCTATGCTACTATTACCGTAGCATGGTGTGCAGTATATTATTTTGCCGGGCGTATGTTATTATTGCGCAATGATTGGTAATTTCAGGCTTGAAAAGTTGATCAAAAAATTATAATTCAGAATTGCAACTGATATAAGGTAAATAAAACAAGGTTTTAACACATATCAGCGCCTGTTTTTGTTATTATTTATGAATGTTGCTTAAATTTGCACGATGCTTACAGGAAAAGAACTTATTCTGGCTACCAAACCTTTTGCAAAGGAGATCCGCTGGAAAAGTTGGTATTATACGCTTACAACATTATTTCTGCTGGTAGGTACTCTATTGGGCAGCACATATATTGAAAATATTTTCATAAAGATAGTATGCAGCTTTTTCTCGGCGATGCTGCTATCCCGAATGTTCATTATATTTCATGACTACCAGCACCATACGATATTGAGGGACTCATTTCCAGCCAATGTGGTATTTACTGTGTTTGGGATATACATGATAACGCCGCCCAATATATGGAAGCGTTCTCATGATCACCACCATAACAATAACGCGAAACTGTTCAGCGCCAGTATTGGCTCGTATCCAATAATGACCAAACAGAAATTTCTAGAGGCGAGCAAGGGTGAGAAGTTTGCCTACCTGGCGGTAAGGCACCCGCTGAATATGTTCTTTGCCTATTTCACCACTTTTTCTTACGGCATGTGCATACAGTCGTTTTTAAGCAGCCCGAAAAGGCACTGGGATTCACTGGTGGTACTTTTGCTTCACTGGTCTTTCGGTGCTTTCCTGTGGATACATTTTGGTTTTGTTATCTTCCTGCTTACATTCCTGCTACCTTTCTTTCTGTCGCATATGATGGGCGCTTACCTGTTCTACGCACAGCATAATTTTCCGGGCGCGAAATACAAGAACAACACTGAATGGAATTATACTCATGCAGCTCTTGAATCATCGAGCTATATGGACCTGAACCCGTTCATGCAGTGGGTGACGGCAAATATCGGGTTTCACCATATCCATCACCTTAATTCCAAAATACCATTTTACCGTCTGCCGGAAGCTATGGCCGCTATACCTGAACTACAGGAGCCTAAAACAACTTCTTTGATGCCATCAGATATCATAGCATGCCTGAAGCTAAAAGTATGGGACCCTGAAAAGAACAGCATGATAGGTTATGAAGACCCTGAAGTAAGGATGGCCAGGTAACAACAACTATATTTATAATTTTCAGCCCCGATACCTCGTATCGGGGCTTTTGTTTGGGTGATGGTTAATTGATGTTAAGGGACTTCTTTGATGAATAAATACAACTTACTATTGCAGCATAATTAATTGCATGTTCTCCCATATAACCTTTGCCCGTTTTTTATGCGTTCTGATTTTAGCAACCTGTGTACACAGCGCAAAAGCACAGGTGATACTGACAGGAACTGTAACTGACAGGAATGGCACAGGGGTGCCCTATGCATCGGCCATACTGCAACACTTACCTGATAGTGCAATACTGGAAACCGCAGTTGCCGATAGTATGGGCGACTACAGGATGGACATCAAAAAATTTGACCGCGGGTTGATCACAATATCAGCAATGGGCTATCTGCCCGCTACTAAGCTTATCGCTACCCCTGTAAGCCAGCAAATTAACACTACTCTTGAACAAGACAACCGGATACTTAAAGAAGTATCTGTAAGCGGTAAAAAGCCATTGATAGAGCGTAAGGTAGACCGCGTGGTATTTAACGTAGAGAACAGCATCAGCGCCATAGGCAGCGACGCACTGGAAGCGATAAGTAAAGCGCCCGGCGTGCATGTAAGCAATGCTGATGACATATCTATAGTTGGGAAAAACACAGTCAGCGTAATGATCGACGATAAACTGCAGCAACTGGGAGGAAATGAACTGGCAGAAATGCTGCGATCTATACCATCGAGTGACATAGCCCGTATAGAGGTGATCACTACTCCACCGGCAAAGTATGACGCTGCCGGCAATTCGGGCATGATCAATATAGTCACCAGAAAACAGAAAAAGCAGGGACTGAATGGCACCGCGGGTGTTACTTATATGCAGAATCATTTTTCATCTGCTTTGCCATCATTGTCGCTCAACTACAGGAAGAATAAGCTAAATATCTACGGGCATACAAATTTCGGAGACAACTTTTCACGTCCTGTAGAAACATACACGTCAGGCTACCCAAACCAACGGTGGGCGCAGGTGAATAATATCGAAAACCTGCATAATTTTCATTACAGCCAGCTGGGTATAGATTATAACATTACACCCAAAGCAATAATAGGCATATTATATACCTATGCAGGAAGCACACCACGAAGAAATGAAGACATAACCGGAAGATGGATCAACAATTCTAATGATGTAGATTCCATTATTAATACAAAGGCGCAAACACATGATTTCGGCGAACGGAACGTGGTGAATGTGAACTATGAATGGAAGATAGACTCTGCCGGGAAAAAGCTGAATATGGACGGTGATTTCTTTACGCGTACTGGAAGAACAGTTAGGGATTTCAGAACGATAAATATGTATGAAGACGGCAGCCTGACGGGCATAAACAGCACAAACAGATCCACAGGAAAACAGGTGCTGTATATAGGCTCAGGAAAGGCAGATATGGAGTTACCCACGAAATTTGCCAAGCTTTCTTTTGGCGGCAAAGCATCGTTCATACACGTGATCAGCGACAATGTATTTGAGTACATGAACGCAGGCAGTTACCTCATTGACCTCGGAAAGACCAACAAGTTTGACTACAGCGAAAATACCGAAGCGCTGTACCTGAGCGGGCAGAAAAAGCTAAACACCAAATGGGACGCACAAGCAGGACTAAGGGCGGAGTATACACAAACAAAAGCTGTATCGCTAACGCTGGCTGCGGCTAATGAAACCAGGTATCTGCAGTTCTTCCCAACCGGATATTTACAATACACCATCAACGAGGACAACGTATTTAACCTGAACTACAGCAGGCGCATAGACAGACCAAACATGGGCCAGATAAATCCGTTCCGGACCTACCTTACCCCTAATTCTTACGCGGAAGGGAACCCGTTCCTGCAACCATCATTTACATCTAACCTGGAACTGAGCTATACACTGCGATCGAAGTATACGTTCTCGGTATACACGCAGCAAACACAACAACTATCAACACAGATATTAAAAATAGACTCGGTGAACAGGGGATATTATTTCAGCTATGCGAATATAGGCACGTCACTTAATTATGGCATAACAGCAAGCGCGGCACTAACACCAACCAAATGGTGGGAGTGCAACACGCAGTTCTACGGCTTTCACGCGCATGTAAACGCTAACTACTACAACACAGCTGTGCATACCCAGTATGACCTGACCGGCTTTGTATTGGAGAACGACAATACCTTTACGCTGAACAAGAAAAAAACTTTTTTAGCAGAGTGTGGATTTTCCTATAACTCTACTATGATACAAGATTTCAACTACCACTATCCTAACTACAATATAAACGCGGGGGTGAAAATGCTGTTCCTGCAGCGCAACCTGATAATAGGCATCAATGTAAACGACATCTTCAGAACGGAGATCATCAAGGCAAGGAACCTGTATAACGATGCAGTGACCAATAACTACTACGATGAGCGCGCGATGCACATGAATATAACCTACAAATTCGGGAATAAGAATGTGAAGTCGAAAAGGGATAGAAATGGCGGGGCTACTGAGGAGAGCAGGAGAATGTAGGGGTTTGTGTATAGAAACATATGATTACTACCTGTTCGGGTAAATGTTAGGTCACAAATACAAGCAGACACACCCCTAACCCCTCTCTAGAGGGGAAGTGTTATGCAGCTCACTTATTACTGCATTTTCATTTTCTGAATAACAATTTATTTGGTTTCCTTTTCCAGTTTATCTATACGGATGGAAAGTGCATCGAGGTTGCGGAAGTGGATGTAGGCTTTGCGGTATTTGTTGGCATCGAATGCGGGTGAGCCCATGTATACGCCGCCCGGCTTTGTGATGCTCTTGGATATACCTGACTGTGCAGTGATAATGGTATTATCAGCTATCTGCAGGTGGCCTACTATACCTACCTGGCCGCTGAACATACAGTTCTTGCCTATTTTGGTAGAGCCTGCTACCACATTGCATGCAGCTAGATAGCTGCTCTCCCCTATTTCTACGTTATGAGCTATGTGTACAAGGTTATCGAACTTAACGCCCTTGCGGAGGATGGTAGAACCAAGTGTGGCCCTGTCTATGGCACAGTTGGCGCCTATTTCCACATCATCTTCTATTACTACATTACCTATCTGTGGTATCTTCCGCTGGCCCTCTGCATTCTCAGGTGCAAAACGGAAGCCGTCGCTGCCTATTACTGTACCAGAGTGGATAATGCAGTCCTTACCGATCACGGTATCGGAATATATCTTTACCCCGGCAAAGAGCGTTGTGTTATCACCAATTGTTACATTCTCACCCACATATACCTGCGGGTATATTTTTACGTTGTTGCCTATTTTAGCACCATCGGACACCACTGCAAATTCGCCTGCATAAATGTTCTCCCCCACCCTTGCCTTGTCTGATATATATGCTTGCTTGGAAACGCCCACTTTGTTCAGCTTTACCTGGTTATACATTTCCAACAGCTTGGCAAATGCGCCACCTGGATTGTCTACACGTATCAGCGTGGTTTCCACCGGGCCTGTAAGCACGAGGTCTTTGCCCACTATTACCAGCGTGGCCTTGGTATTATAGAGATATTGATTGTACAGCGGATTAGCGAGGAAGGAAATAGAGCCGGGCACACCCTCTTCTATCTTTGATAGTTTAGAGATCTTTGCGTTCTGATCGCCTTCTATGGTGCCGTTTAAAATA
>JAOQAP010000149.1 GCA_025963465.1 Flavipsychrobacter sp. | reverse complement strand
CCAGCTCAGCCTGTGTCATATCCTTCCTGGCGCGCTCCACTTTTATTGTGTTTTTCATACCTGATCAGGACATTTTTGGTTTGATATGAATGCTGTAATTAAATATCAGGATGAACAGGATGAGTATGGTAAACAAATTGATCTCCATGACCATAAGAAAAGTGGTGCTGAAAAATACCAGTGCTGTTACTACCAGTATCAGGTAGTTAGCATATACACTTAGTTGCATGGCGCGTAGTCTCATATACTCCACATATTCATCTTCATGCTGCAGCCGTGCAAATGCGATCATGAACAAACTGGCAAAAGTGACGACCATGGCTACAGTACCGGTATAGTCTGCTGAAAATCCTCTACGGAACACTATATCGGCTTCTTTTGCAAAAATATCCGGCTGTTGGCCATCAACCAGGTGATACTTCAGGAACGATAATGAAAAATCAAACTGATAATAAGCAATGAGCAGCGCGATTGCGAATGGCAACAACAGCAATCCTACAGCCCTGCATTTTCTTGGTAATAAGAGCCTGTTTCTCATGTCATGTATTTTTTACTAAAAGTAAAGTATTTTTTACATTTAAGAAAAAGACATGATGGAACTATTATTTATTAACTTTTATTTAGCTGAATTTACACCCTGATCCCATTTATGATGTTAGGGGCTTTGACACTCAACCAATAACTTTACAAAGTTTCAATTACTTTTGTCGCCCTTTAAGTGTCGTTCTATTATGAAGAAACTTTTTTTACCATTATTAGCTATTGCATTCGTGTTTTTGGGAGGAGGTTGCTCTACCAAGTTTGACGTTGCGGCTCCGTATAAAAATATAACTGTTGTTTATGGTCTGCTGGACCAGAAGGATACGGCACATTATATACGTATACAGAAGGCGTTCCTTGATCAGAATAAAAGCGCAGTGACAATGGCAAAGGAAGCTGATTCCAACTTTTTCTCCAACATCAGCGTACGTATTGACCGTTATAGCTTTGACCAGACCTTCAAAGACAGCATACACCTGTACAGGGTTGACCTGAATAATGAAGGTTACCCAAAAGAAGCAGGTGCTTTTTTCACGTCACCTAACTATGCTTATAAATTCACCAACCCGCTAGATCCTAATTACATATACCGTATCAGGGTAACGCACCTGTCCACTGGTGAAGTTGACTCTGCTGAAGCTCCGATAATAGACGACAAGCCAGTTCCATTTGGTTTCCGCCCACCTTTGTACGTCTATGTACTGGATGATTCCAGCGGAAACCGTGCGGGCCTCGACTTTGCTAATACAGGTTCTTACAGCTTTGTAGAGATACAGGGCAATTACCAGGCTGTTGAGAATTTCACATTCCAGGGTATCGGCTCTCCTGTCACCTTTGTACAGGCTGTCGTACGTTTTCACTGGATAGATTCCAATATTGTTACCCACAGCAGGGTACCGCAGTATTATGACTATGATGCAGGCTATTATAACCTCCAGGGCAATGGTTTTGATTACAAAATTAAAGACCTTAGCCTTTACAGTGCACTTGCTGCAGGTATGGCTACAGCCCCTGCCGATGTACAACGTTATATGGACAGGGCAGAAATATTTGTATTTGCCGGCACACATGACTTCGCTAATTACCTGGCAGCAAACCAGACACAGGGTACAGGCCTTACGGGTTCTGAAATAGAACCAATATACACCAATATAAAGGGTGAAAATACACTGGGCCTGTTTACTTCACGTGCTACTCATTCCGGTTTTCTTACCATAACTAATAATACGATCGACTCTCTTATTGCCAGTCCTATTATGTCAAGAGCAAAAATAAAAGGCGTGTCATACCATTGATAAATATTACATATCATACTCCAAAAAATGCCTTAATGAACATTCATTAAGGCATTTTTTATTACTAATGACAGTAATACTGCCAATTTTTCAGATAAACACGGACTGGCATATTCATTGATTAGAGTAAATAGATATTAATTATCGAGTAAGAATAAGAGTAAACAAATAAACATTATATAATAAAATACAAGTTAATATGGCAAAAATTATCGGAATTGACCTTGGCACCACAAACTCATGTGTATCTGTAATGGAAGGCAATGAGCCTGTGGTTATCGCGAATGATGAAGGACGTCGTACCACTCCATCTGTGGTAGCGTTCCTGAAGAACGGAGAGCGTAAAGTAGGCGACCCTGCGAAACGCCAGGCGATCACCAACCCAATCAACACAGTGCAGTCTATCAAACGCTTCATGGGCCGTCGTTTTGACGAGGTGACCAATGAAATGTCGCACTTCACATACAAACTGGTAAAGGGCGACAACAATACGCCACGTGTGGATATTGATGGCCGTATGTACACACCACAGGAAATATCAGCAATGGTACTTCAAAAAATGAAGAAAACAGCTGAAGACTTCCTGGGTTATGAAGTTAAAGAAGCGGTAATTACCGTTCCTGCATACTTCAACGATGCACAGCGCCAGGCTACCAAAGAAGCAGGTGAGATCGCAGGCCTTAACGTTCGTCGTATCATCAACGAACCTACAGCAGCAGCGCTTGCTTATGGCCTTGACAAACAGCATAAAGACAGCAAGATCGCAGTATTTGACCTTGGTGGTGGTACATTCGACGTATCAGTACTGGAACTGGGCGATGGCGTATTTGAAGTAAAATCTACCAACGGTGATACTCACCTGGGTGGTGATGACTTTGATAAAGTAGTAATGGACTGGTTGGCTGACGAGTTCAAGAAAGACGAAAATATGGACCTGCGTAAGGATCCTATGGCTTGGCAGCGTTTGAAAGAAGCTGCTGAAAAAGCTAAGATAGAATTGTCTTCTTCTCAGGAGTCTGAAATAAATCTTCCTTACATCACTGCTATCGATGGCGCACCTAAGCACCTTGTTCGCAAGCTGACTCGTGCTAAATTCGAACAACTGTCTGACAGCCTTGTTGAACGCACATTAGAGCCTTGCCGTAAAGCATTAAAAGATGCTGGTATAGCTGCAAGTGAAATTGACGAAGTAATACTGGTAGGTGGTTCTACACGTATCCCTAAGGTACAGGAAGTAGTAGAAAAATTCTTCGGCAAGAAACCACACAAGGGTGTGAACCCTGATGAAGTAGTTGCGATAGGTGCAGCTATACAAGGTGGTGTATTGACAGGAGATGTAAAGGACGTACTGTTGCTCGACGTTACCCCGCTTTCCCTGGGTATCGAAACAATGGGTGGTGTAATGACACGCCTTATCGAGTCTAACACTACTATCCCTACTAAAAAGAGCGAAACATTCTCTACAGCAAGTGATAGCCAGCCAAGCGTGGAGATCAATGTACTGCAGGGTGAGCGCCCAATGGCTAAGGACAACAAGAACCTCGGTCGCTTCATACTGGATGGCATACCTCCTGCACCACGTGGTGTTCCACAGGTAGAAGTTATCTTCGATATCGATGCGAACGGTATGTTGCACGTAACTGCTAAGGACAAAGGCACAGGCAAATCGCAGAACATTCGTATAGAAGCGGGAAGCGGTCTGAACAAGGAAGAAGTAGAACGCATGAAGGCTGAAGCTAAAGCTAACGAAGAAGAAGATAAGAAAGTTCGCGATCGCGTTGAAAAACTGAACAAAGCTGACGGTCTTATATTCAACACTGAAAAGCAGCTGAAAGAATACGGCGAAAAAATACCTGCAGATAAGAGAGGCCCGATAGATGAAGCGCTGAACAAACTGAAAGAAGCACAGAAATCTGAAGACCTTGACGGTATCGACAAGGCTGAAGCTGACCTGAATGCTGCATGGATGGCTGCAAGCGAAGACATGTACAAAGCCGGCCAGGGCGCACCTACAGATGGTGCTGCACAGGGCGCAGGCCAGGAACAGCATGCAAATGCTGACGGCAATGTAGCTGATGCTGACTACGAAGAAGTAAAGTAAGTTGACTGGTTAAAAGGTCAACAAGTTAAATAGTTAAAGCGGCGGGTGCAAACCTGCCGCTTTTTCATTTATGCCTTCTTTGGGAAGAATATCTTTTCATACTTTTGAGCAAACACATATTCCATGAAGCACATCAAAGGCTTGGATACATTGCGGGCTTTTGCTGTCATATTTGTGATCATAGAACATTTCGGTGTATGGTTTGATGACACAACACCTGCGGGAAGATTTACCAGGTGTTTCATTATTCCCGGTGGTGGATTCGGCGTCAACCTGTTTTTCGTCTTAAGCGGTTTTCTCATCACCGCTATTCTTCTAAAAGCGAAAGCAGAACCGTCTGCTACACCTGCTACTATCATAAAAAGCTTCTATATACGCCGGTCGTTGCGCATCTTCCCTATCTATTACTTACTGTTATTATTACTGTGCTTCATCGGCTACCCGGATGTAAGGGAACACTTCTGGTATTTCGCCACTTATACATCCAACCTGCTTTCTTACCGCACCAATTCATGGAACGCATACAGCCATACATGGACGCTTGCCGTGGAAGAGCAGTTCTATTTATTATGGCCCTGGCTCATCATCCTGCTGAATGCAAAATATATCCGGTTCATGCTTTTTATTGCTATAGCCATTGGTATTGTCACTCCATTGATAACTATGCATACCCATCCCATTGGCCCGCTGCTGGTGTTTCATTCGTTTGATGCGTTTGCTATTGGCGGGTTGTTTGCCTGGGCGCGGCTCAATGACAAGCATTGCAAACAGTTTGTGCGGGCAATAAAAATACTGGCCATACCTGCGCTCTGCATTTACTTTTACTGGCGTATCCAGGTCTTTTATGAGGTATGGTTCGTGCAGCTTTACCTGATCAAAATATGCAACAGTATAATAGCTATGTGGCTCATAATACTTGTGGTCAATAACAGGTCTGCAATAACAGAAAAGTACCTGCTGGGAAACAGGGCCATCAACTATATAGGTAAGATCAGCTACGGCATATACCTGTACCATAGTCCATACATCATCTACTTCCGGGACAGGGTCAACAAATTAATGGATGATCATACAATACATCACTACAGACTAAACAACCTGCTAAAAGACCATCATGTGAATTACTGGATACACATTCTGATAATGATCACAGTAGCCGGGTTGTCGTTTAAACTTATAGAAGCGCCGCTATTGAACCTTAAAAAAAGGTTCAATTATAATAACGGCAACGACCGGCCACTCACAACCGGACAAAACCAATAAAGTCTGTACCGGGTATTTCCGTAACACCGCATGTCCTCATCATAGTTACCAGTTGCCCCCTGTGGTAAGTGGAATGATTGAATACATGATGCAGTATCTCGTTTACCGGCGTTTCATATGCATTACCACTCCTGTCTTTATAGTGCGAAGACGCACTGATCGCATCAGTGTGGCAGGCAGCAACAAAAGCAAGCATATCTTTTGATGCATTTCCCCAGAAACTGCAGGCATCCTCAAAACTGCCTGTAAAATCATTACCCACCCATACCGGATGCTCCACCAGTTGCAACCGTTGCAGCCAGGTATGTTCTGCCGCCATTGTATGATGTACTGTTTTCCTGATGGTGGGAAAACTACTGGCCATTACCTGGTCTACCCCCGGCTCACCAAGGGCAAGAAGGGCATCAATTATCTTTTTATTGGCCCATACATTATATTCTGCGTACTGCAACAGCAATTCCTTCATGGTATCTTGTAACTTTACGGCAAAATAATACATTCATGGCTGATATTAATAATTCTGTAGGTTTTGATACTGTTTGCATACGTGGCGGGCATACCGCAGAAAGCAATAGAGCACACCTTACCCCCATATACGCATCCAGCACCTATACATTCGATAGTGCAGAGCAGGCAATAGCCACTTTCAAAGGCGAAGAGAAAGGATACATATACGGCCGCTGGGGCAATCCCACTATTACCGAGGCAGAAGAAAAGATAGCCCTGCTGGAGGCATATGGCATCAACGATAAAGATGGTAAGCCCCTGCAACTAAAAGCTATCCTCCACGCCTCAGGCATGGCGGCAATATGCACCATGCTGATGGGCAATATGAAAGCAGGCCAGAAGATAATTACCCACCATTCGTTATATGGCGGCACGCATGAGTTGGTGGAGAAAATATTACCGGATCTTGGCATTGAGGCTATAATTGCAAACTTCCATGACCTCACGAAGCTGAAAGAGATCATAAAGGCAGATAAGAGCATCAGCCTGATGCACATAGAAACTCCTGCCAACCCTACCCTGCAATGTGTGGACATTGCAGCATTGTCTGCATTGGGCAAAAAGCACGGACTTACCGTAACAGTAGACAACACATTTGCCACGCCATACCTGCAGCAGCCCTTCAGGTACGATGTAGATTATGTGATGCACTCTACTACTAAATTCCTCAATGGCCATGGCACTGCAATAGGCGGTATACTTATAGGCAAGGACATAGAGAAGATGAACAAGGGCCTCACCAAAATGCACAGGCTGCTGGGTGGCAACAGCAATGCATTCGATGCGTTCCTGCTCGTAAACGGCCTGCGCACCTTCGGCCTGCGTATGGACCGGCATTGCAGCAACGCAGATAAAGTAGCCCGCTACCTGGAAAGCAATAAAGGTGTAGAAAAAGTAAACTACCTGGGTCTCGACAGTCACCCCGACCATGCTATAGCCATGAAGCAAATGAAACATGCAGGCGCCATGCTCAGCTTTGAGCTAAAGGGCGGCTTTGATGCAGGAGTTAGCTTTATCAACAAACTGAAGCTTTGTACCAACGCCGTATCTCTGGGCACCTGCGATACCCTGGTATGCCATGCACCATCCAGTACACATATGAGCGTTGCCCGCGAGCAGCGCCTCGCATTCGGCATTACAGATGGTCTGATAAGAATGAGCGTAGGTATAGAGAATGTAGAAGATATTCTGAACGACCTGGAACAGGCGATAACAACCCCAAACCCCTAAAGGGGCTTACGCTCATTATCTGATTCATGAATTGACAGAATGACAGTTACTATTTGAGGTTTGCATAATAATCACAAATAATTTGCTTAATTAATCTATAAAGCTGAAAACATTGACACAGTCCGATAGCAGGTCCCCCTTTAGGGGTCAGGGGTTAAAGATCGACATCCACACCCATATAATGCCGGAGCACATCCCTAACTGGTTCCAGAAGTTCGGGTACGGCGAGTTCATAAGGTTGGAGCATCATAAACCATGCTGCGCCCGTATGATCAAAGGCGACAAAGTATTCCGCGAGATAGAGGCCAACTGCTGGGACCCTAATGCCCGACTGAAAGAGATGGACATGACAGAGGTGAGCAAACAGGTGTTGTCTACCATTCCTGTCCTGTTCAACTATTTCGCAAAGCCGGAACATGCGCTGGAAACCTCCCGCTTCTTCAACGACCATATAGCACAGTGTGTCGACCATCATCCTGACCGTTTCATAGGCATAGGCACAGTGCCTATGCAGGACGTGGACATAGCTATTAAGGAAATGGAGCGCTGCGTAAAAGAGCTAAAGATGCCGGGCCTGGAGATAGGCTCAAACATCAATACCAAAAACCTTAGCGACCCATACTTCGCACCCTTCTGGGAAGCTGCAGAGCAACTGGGCTGCTGCATCTTCGTGCATCCATGGGAGATGATGGGCGAAAAAGAAATGGCTAAATACTGGCTGCCATGGCTGGTAGGTATGCCGGCAGAGACCAGCCGCGCTATTTGCTCTATGATATTCAGCGGTGTGTTCGAGAAACATCCTAAGCTGCGTGTGGCATTTGCCCATGGCGGCGGTAGTTTCCCGCTTACTATAGGCCGTATAGAGCATGGCTACAATGTACGTCCTGACCTATGCGCTATAGATAATGCAGTAAACCCGCGCGACTATATAGGCAGGTTCTGGATAGATGCACTGGTACATGACCCTAAAGCGCTGGACTTTGTGACAGAAATAATGGGGCATGACAAAGTATGTATGGGCAGCGACTACCCTTTCCCACTTGGCGAGCATCATCCGGGGAAACTGATAGAGAGTACCAACTATTCACAAGACATAAAAGACAAACTGCTTTTTAAAAATGCTATGGACTGGATGAACCTACATTAATTAACATATGTAACAGGAATACAAAAAATACTATTGTTAATAGTGTTCTTTAAAAAATAAAATTATCTTCGCCCCAAACTTAATAACTATATGAAAAACAAGATATTAGCCCTGTTAGTAATGATGATCTTAGTAGCAATGTCACCAGCATTTGCTGCGTTCCCGGTAAAACACGTTTCTTCTGTAGAAAAAGAACAAACGATCAATACCCTCAACAAAAAAACGCCTGTTTTAGGAAAAGCATATGACAAGGCATCAACCGCTGCAGACAATTTCAAACGTGCATTTCATATGCGTAATACGATGTCGCCTGCAAAGCACAACGGTAACACCGTGGGAATTTTATCATTGGTTTTCGGCATACTTGGTGTGGTTGGCGTATTTGTAGCAGGATTTGGATTGCTGTTTTCTACGGCAGCCATAGTGCTGGGTGCCATTGGCCTGAGCCATCACGAACAATTCTCACTGGCTGGGCTGATACTCGGTATACTAGGATTTATTTTAAGCCTGATTGTAATTCTGGTTGTCGTTGCTTTGTTCCTATAATCGCAGAATATTTATTAAAGCAAAGACCGGCCAGGCTGGTCTTTTTGCTTTTTAGCCCTTTCCTGTCATTGTGTATTTACTCAGTATTCGCTCGAAAACATGAGTAAGTGGAAGAAAAATTGCTCTGACAATGCTATGAACACAATATTCCTGACAAATATCACGTTCTGCAAAAAATAAATTTACCTTCGCCAAAATCAATATACAATATGAAGAACAAGCTACTGGCTCTTATCGCAATTCTGGTTCTGGGTGCTACAGCACCATCATTTGCTGCATTTCCTGTAAGGCATGCCACTACAGAAAATGCACAGGTCAATACTATTACCGACAATAAGCTGCCTGCAACAAACAAGGCTTATGACAAGGTGGTAAATTTTACTGACCGTGTTGCAGGCGCACTGCATATTCATAACCCTGTACACCCGGAACAAAGGCGTAGTGATACGCTTGGCTTGCTTTCTATGATCTTCGGCATTTTGAGTTTAGTGCTTATAACAGCAGGCGGAGGCTTTTATTTTGGTATACCAGCCATCATCCTGGGCGCTATCGGATTATCTCATCATGAGCGTTTTTCACTGGTAGGCCTTATACTTGGCGGTGTCAGTTTTATTATATCACTCATCGCTGTAATACTGGTAGTAGTTTTCTTAAGTGCTATTTTCTAATTACTGAATAATATTTTTATAAAAGGCCGGCATTATCGCCGGCCTTTTATATTTTGGCATAAATAATGTTGATATAATACATTCACTATCCATACTAAGCTATGAAAATTTATACTCGTCTCGTGCTCATTATTACGATCTTATGGTCATCTGTCACATGTTCATTTGCTGCTTTTCCGGTAAGGCACGCTGCATATACTGGCGCTGAAATTGCAATTACCAAGACCCATTACAAGGATAAAAAGTTTGATTCACACAAGGAACCCGGAGCATCTCTACCGTTTTTTAAAACCTGGCAAGACTACGGGCCAGAAGATGGCTATGTAAGTGGCGTGCTTGCACTTGTTTTTGGCATTATGAGTATTGTGATCAACATTTGGGGCATTGGGCTCATTTTCGCCGTTCCGGGAATCATTTTTGGTATCGTGGGAACATGCAAACAAAACAAAAGAGCTTTTGCAGGGCTTATTTGTTCAGGGATCGGGTTATTACTTGTACTTCTTTGGATGTCAGTTCATCTCTTCATATTTGCATTCTGATCGGGTAGAACAATAAAAAATAATCCCTTTAGTATCTTTGCGGGATATGAAAAGCTATTTTCTTTGTTTCATTAGTGCCCTTCTTGCATTGCAAGTTGCTGCACAGACTCCGACTGTTGACCTTTCTACGCCGTTTGAACGCTCAAAAGGAAAACAGACCGCTACCTACGAAGAAATGATGGCCTTCTATAAAAAACTGGCTACCACCAGTAAGTCTATCAACATGATAGATATGGGCATTACAGACATAGGCTACCCACTGCGTGCGGTACTCTATACCCGCGATGGCAAATTCAATAAAGAGGACTGGAAGAAGGACAACAGGCTTATCATACTGGTCAATAACGACATTCACCCCGGCGAACCTGATGGCGTAGACGCATCTATGATGCTGCTACGTGATGCCACCACCGGCAAGATAAATGTGCCTGCCAATATAGTGCTGGCCGTTATACCAATGTACAACCTTGGTGGTGCGCTCAACAGGAACAGTACCAGCCGTGCCAACCAGGATGGCCCCGAAAGCTATGGCTTCCGCGGCAACTCCCGCAACCTTGACCTCAACCGCGACTTTACAAAATGTGATGCAGCAGAGACATTCGCATTTGAAGAAACATTTGCGAGGCTCAACCCGGATATTTTCATAGACAACCATGTAAGCGATGGGGCAGATTACCAGCACATCATGACATTGCTTGCATCGCAGCATGATAAACTGGGCGGTGAGTGCGGCAATTATATGTATCATACCCTTACCCCGCTTATCTACAAAGACATGAAGGCAAAAGGCTATGACCTTGTACCTTATGTCAATGACTTCAGCAATACGCCCGAACATGGCTGGAGGGCGTATTACGAATCACCACGGTATTCCAGCGGCTATGCGGCGCTGTTCTCCACATTTGCATACGTACCGGAGACCCACATGCTCAAACCATTTAAAGACCGGGTAAAGGCTACTTATACGCTAATGGAGAGCTTTATAAAGATAGGCAGTGAACATGCTACAGAGATAAAGCAAGCCCGCGCAAATGACCGAAAGCTACTGATGACAAAGAAGGCGTTCGCGCTGGACTGGAAAGTAGATACCACAGTATGCGACAGCGTTTTGTTCAAAGGCTATGAGTCGGGCTATAAAGAGAGTAAAGTATCAGGCTTGCCCCGACTGTACTATGATCACTCAAAACCTTTTACCCGTAACGTACCATTCTATGACCATTTTATGCCCGCTAACGTAGTAACGGCACCACAGGCATACATCATACCCAAAACATGGGTGCCCATCATTACCTGCCTGCGCAGCAGCGGAGTACATATTGTTCGCTTGGAAGAAGATACTACCCTCTCCGTAACCGCGTATCATATAGACAATTACGAAACAACACCACGCCCTTATGAAAAACACTACCTGCACAAGAACATACAGGTAACCCCATCTACGGTGTCATTACACTTCACCCAGGGCGACTACCTTGTATGGCTGGACCAGCCTGCCAAGCGCTACCTCATAGAAACACTCGAGCCTACTGCACCTGACGGGTTCCTTGCATGGAACTTCTTTGATGGCATACTGCAGCAAAAGGAATACTTCAGTGATTATGTGTTTGAAGATGTGGCAGCACAGATACTGGAAAAAGATGCTGCGCTGAAAACACAGTTGCAGGAAAAAAGAACGCAGGACCCTGAATTTGCAAAAAGCGCTGCCGCCCAGCTCGACTTCGTGTACCGTCACTCAAAATACTTCGAGCAAAGTGTAAACCGCTACCCTGTGTACCGGGTAGAATAAGGGCTTATTTCAAAACGATCCAAATCCCAAATTGCAAATTCCCAATCCCAAATTACAAAACGTCAAACCACACCTTCTTCGTTTCGTTCCAGTCGCCGCTGTAGTTTATGGTCAGTTCTTCCCCCGCGGCTACATCCCTTACGGTTTGTATATACATGGTCTGTTCCTCGTAGTCCATAAAGTATTCACAGTTGGATGTGTAGGAGTGGTTATACAATGGCACCCAGCCCAGCGCCATACAGCACATATCTGCGCCATCGGGCTGCCACTCAAATATGTAGTCGTGAAGCAGCGTCTTGTCCAGCAGTGTTCTGTCCCCACGCGTCATCACAATTACAGGAGCGGTCTCTATAACAGTATCGGCAGGTATTTTATGCTTTGTAAAAACGCCCTTTCCTTTATTAGCAGTTGTATTTATATATAGTTGTAAATCACTCATATCCGGTCCTTATCTGCCAAAAGCAATACTTAGAATAAAATAGTATTTTTATCAGTATTTTTATATTTTTACAACCCTAAAGGTACTTGATTATGGATTTCTTTAAAAAACCAATACTTTTTCTTGCTTCCGCTATGCTGGCTGCGCCTTTATCAGGGTTTGCCCAGTATAAGTTTGAGGTAGAACCACTTTTCAGTTATTTTAAAGAAGCAAAACGCTACGAATTAGGTTTTAACTATGTAGTACCTATGGCAGAGTTTGCCGGTGTTACAGCTGTGTACAGCGGATCTACCAAGATCGGCGATACTACTACCAAAAGAAATATTACTGCTACCCAGGGCATTGGCGGCGATATTGGCCTGTCACTTCCCATAAAAGCTACCGGTCATACCAGTTGCTTTGCTGCATCTTTTCACATAATGGGCAATATGCTTACTTGGACAGGCGTTAATCCTACCCAGAATGCTGACGGATCTGTAAATACTGTAACAAGCAGCAAATCTGTAGACATCAGCACCATACAGATATCTGTACCTATAGGCATTGAATGGAAAGCTGGCAACGACGCGATCCTTACCAAGCGCCTTCCGTTTGGCACAACTCTGGGCATAGGCGCAATGCCACAGGTAACGATGACTACCCTTACTGCATCAGGCGCATCAGCTACCATTGATCCTAAAATGAGCTTTGGCTGCACACCTTATGCAAAAGTAGAATTATCCATATTTGCAGGCCTTGACTTTAAGCTAAGGGCTATGTACTCACTGGGCAACATTACACTGATAGATGTAAACAAGGGTATAGGTGCCGGTTCTTCTGCCCTTACAGATGGCCCTTTCAAAATAACATCTACATCTAATCTTATGCTGTCTTTGATCATTATGCCATTCTCAGGCGGCTGGCATGAAACTGCATGGTACAACACCTACGATACTTACAACCAGCACGACAGGTTGAACTAATAATTACCAAATATCATTAAATAGAAAATGCCCCCGAAAACCGGGGGCATTTTTATTATCATCTATCTCGTTTTAGCAACATGATAGCTCCCCGGCACAACGTCCCGCTTCTTCAGCGGGAGGGGCTGGGGGTTACATTACCTTTTGCCTTTATAGCCACCACGGTCTCCGCCGCCTGACCTTTCCCTGCCACGATCGCTACTGCCACCGCCAAACGAGCGAACATCACCGGAGAACCTTGGGCCACTGCCGCCCGGTCTTGGTCTGCCGCCACGTTCGCCACCGCTGCTGCTTCCGCCGCCACCGCCAAATGAGCGCTGCTCAGCTTCTTCCAGGCGCACTTTACGTCCTTTGAATTTTTTGGTAGACAACTGCTCCATAATGAACTCAGCTGCATCGCCGGGAACGTTAAAGAAGCTGCTCATATCGCGCACGGTCATGCGGTCTATGGTATTAGGTTGTATATCTGTAGATTCTGTAATGAACTTCAGCAAGGTATTGGCTGTAAGGCCGTCCTTCTCACCAAGGTTGATGAACAGGCGAACGTATTTGTTGCCCCTGGTCCGGTCCTTATCCTTGCCCTCATAACCTGCATTCAGGTCATCAGTGTTCTGGTAAGCGTCTATAGTATCTTTCAGTTGCAGCCATATCAGCTTGCGTATCAGTTCGTCCTTATCTACTTCAGCAAATGTCTCGTGAATAGAATCATGATACAGCTTAGCAAAGTCATGTGCAGGCTCAGCGTTAGCTATCTGCTCCAGGTAGAAGAATAAGCGCTTGCGCACTACTTCTGCACCATCAGGTATATCGCTCTTGTGGAACTTCTGTTTTACCAGGCGTTCTATCTGGCGAACGTTCGATATCTGCTTAGGAGATACGATAGACATACAGATACCGGACTTACCGGCACGTGCAGTACGGCCGCTACGGTGTGTGTATACTTCCGGATCATCCGGCAGCTCATAGTTGATAACGTGGGTGATGTCGTTCACATCTATACCCCTTGCTGCTACGTCAGTAGCTACTATGCACTGTAATTGTTTGCTTTTGAAACGCTCCATTACCTTGCTACGCATCTTCTGATCCATATCGCCATGCAGTGGGCTTACCATGTAGCCCATCTTCATCAGCTTTTCAGATACTTCCTGTGCGTCCTGCTTGGTACGTGTGAATATCACACCGTAGATACCCGGGTTGAAATCGAGCAAACGGCGAAGTGTTTCGAAACGGTTGTGGTGGTTAGCCACAAAGTATTGGTGATCTATATTCTCGTTGGTAGTATTTGCTGCTGCTACTGAAAACTCTTTCCAGTCTTTCATGAAGCGCTTGGCTATGCCGCGTACTTCATTGCTCATGGTAGCAGAGAACAGCCATGTGTGCTCACGCGCCGGCGTATTCTTCAGTATCACGTCTATGTCTTCACGGAAGCCCATGTTCAGCATTTCGTCAGCCTCATCCAGCACCACGAATTTCAGGTGTTCCAGTGACAGCGCTTTACGCTCCAGCAGATCTATAAGACGGCCGGGAGTTGCTACTATCACCTGCGGATTGGCCCTTACGTCCTTTATCTGGCCACTGATGGGCACACCGCCATATACTGCAGTTACGCGCAGTCCGCGGATATGTGAGCCGTACTTGCTCATTTCTTCCTGTATCTGCATGCAAAGCTCCCTCGTAGGGCTAAGCACCAGGCATTGTACGTGTCTTACTGATACATCTACATGATGCAGTAACGGGATACCGTAGGCGGCAGTCTTGCCGGTTCCGGTTTGCGCAAGCCCTATTATGTCGATCGGCTCCGATAATAGTTGAGGTATTACTTTTTGTTGAATAGGAGTAGGTGTCTCAAAGCCAAGGTCTGAAATAGCTCGCGTTAGTTCTTCTCTCATGGAGAAGTCTGAAAAAGAAATCATTAAAAGAACTTTTATTATAATGCTGCGCCAATTCGGCGAAGCGGGTGCAAAGGTACGTCAAATAAATGAGAAAAATTCAAAATGCAATTATACAAATGCAAACCGCCCCCAATTGGGGGCGGTTATAACTTTTATTTAACTCATGTCGACTAGTAACGATACAGGTCAGCTTTGTATGGACCTTCCTTAGGTATACCCAGGTATTCGCTCTGAGCTGTTGTCAGCTCTTCGAGCACTACACCTACCTTAGCAAGGTGTAAACGTGCTACCTTTTCATCCAGGTGCTTAGGCAATACATATACCTTATTCTCATACTTGCTGTGGTGCAGCCACAGTTCTATCTGTGCCAGCGTCTGGTTGCTGAATGAGTTACTCATTACAAAGCTAGGGTGACCGGTAGCGCAACCCAGGTTCACCAGGCGGCCTTCAGCCAGTACTATTACTTCCTTACCATCTATGTTGTAAAGATCAACCTGTGGCTTGATCGTATCCTTTGTAGAACCGTAGTTGTTATTGATCCAAGCCATATCTATTTCGATATCGAAGTGGCCGATGTTACAAACGATCGCCTTATCCTTCATTGCGCGGAAGTGTGCTTCCGTGATCAGGTCGCGGCAGCCAGAAGCAGTAACGATGATATCAGCCTCTTTTACAGCGTCTATCATTTTCTTTACTTCAAAACCGTCCATAGCAGCCTGCAGTGCGCAGATAGGATCGATCTCGGTAACGATAACACGAGCGCCTGCACCACGCAGAGACAACGCAGAACCCTTACCTACATCACCATAACCACCTACTACTGCTACCTTACCTGCCATCATTACATCTGTAGCGCGGCGTATAGCATCTACCAGGCTTTCCTGGCAACCGTATTTGTTATCAAATTTAGACTTCGTAACAGAGTCATTCACATTGATAGCAGGAATTGGCAATGTGCCTTTCTGCATCCTTTCGTAAAGACGGTGAACGCCTGTAGTTGTTTCTTCGCTCAGGCCCTTTATGTGCTGTATCAGCTCAGTGTAGTGGTCCAGTACTATATTCGTAAGGTCACCACCATCATCAAGTATCATGTTCAGCGGACGGTCTTCGCTGCCGAAGAACAAAGTCTGCTCTATGCACCAGTCTGCATCCTGCAGGCTCTGGCCTTTCCATGCAAATACACCTATACCCGCAGCAGCTATTGCAGCAGCAGCGTGGTCCTGTGTAGAAAATATGTTACAAGAGCTCCAGCGCACTTCAGCGCCCAGTGCTACCAGTGTTTCTATCAATACTGCGGTCTGGATGGTCATGTGCAGGCAACCCGCTATGCGCGCACCTTTCAGCGGCTGCTGTGCGCCATATTCAGCACGAATGGACATAAGTCCCGGCATTTCCGCCTCTGCTAACCTGATCTCTTTACGGCCCCAATCTGCAAGGCTGATGTCCGCAACTTTGTACGGTAATTTGAAGTCAATTTGTGAACGTGTCATCGTGCTCATATATCTTTTTATTAGAAATTTTTGCAAAGTTAGGAAAATAAACAATACGACGCGCAATCCTATAAAGCAGCCACGTGTTTTTTTCTCACCCGCCACCCGCCATTTTTTTAACGAAGGTTATAGATCGCTACCTCCTCTCCTTCGGAGAGGTCGGGAGAGGTCACTATCACCGCATCAGGTGCCGGATTGTTATTACTCCCGTCACTGCGAGGAACGAAGCAGTCTCACGAAATCCGGATTTACGTTTGGAAGTAGTTTACTCCTTCACGAATCGTCGTACTTCTTTACTGCCCGAAGGACTTACAATTTGAATTATATACATGCCTGCAGGTAGCCCCGCTACATCTATTTTTGCCGTAGTGCCGTGGACTGTCATCCTGAGCTTGTCGAAGGGTTGTCCCCACAGGTTATAGATCACTACCTCCGCTCCTTCGGAGAGGTCGGGAGAGGTCACTATCACCGCATCATGTGCCGGATTTGGGTACACACGCAACATCTCCCTCTCCTTCGGAGAGGGCTGGGGAGAGGTTCCCACACTGCTCACACCCAGTTCTACACTACTACTCGCAGCCCTGTTGCAGATACTGTTATTGATGACCGTGCAGCTTACCACCTCGTGGTCGCCGGGGCTCATTTCTGTGTAGTTGTCATTGGTAGCGCCAAATATTGGCTTATTGTTAACCGCCCACTGGTAGCTGATAACGGGCAGGCCCGTTGTTACTTTCAGGGTTATGGGTTGTCCTTTTACTACGTTAGTACCGGGAGTAGCGGTGATGGTCACCCCGGGGTCCATAGAATCTGCTACGACCATGGCCAGTGCGCCGAATATCTTTGCTGGCGACGGGCAGCGCGCATTGCTGAGCATGCTGATGCTTACGGTGTCATTGTTGGCAGGGGTGTAGCTGTAAGATGTACCACCCGCTCCTACCGATACCCCGTTAACCTTCCAGCTATAGATAGGCGCTGTGCCGCCATTGGCGCCTGTGGCAGTATAGCTTACCGGTGTACCTGCACATACTGTGCCGCCCGGTGTGCCTGTTATTACTACCGATGTATACAGCAGCGGGTCTGCAACTACCGTTGCGGTGCCGTTCATATTGGCAGCGCAGCCGGTGATGAGATTGGTGGCTAATACGGTATATACACCGCCCGTGGTCTGCAGGCCAAAGTCTGTGAGGTTGCTGATGCCTGTGGTAGTGGCTGTTAATGTAGTGCCGTTATAGAGGTCGTATACAATACCGGGCACGCTCCATGCCAGGTACACATGCACACCTGTATCACCCGTGCACATACTGCCGCCGCCCATCATCATAAAGGTATCAGGCAGGGCGAGGATGGTCACCGCCTGTGTGACCGCACAGCCGTGTATGCTTGTGTACGTAATGGTACTCGTTCCTTTTGCCACGCCTGTTACCACACCCGTGGTGGCATTGGCGGTGGCAATTGTATCTGTCGTTGGCCCCCATGCGCCGCCCGGCAATGTATTGCTGAGCGTGGTGGTGGTGCCCTGGCACATAGTGGTAACGCCTGTTATAGCTGATGGTAACGGGTGAACAGTAATGGTAGTAGTAGCTATGCAGCCTGTAGCAGAAGCCTTAAATGTAATGGCCGCCGTGCCTGCGCTCACACCGTTCACTATTCCTGTTGTCATGCCTATGCCTGCCGCACTGCCTGTTGCACTCCATGTACCCATGTCAAGGTCACCGAGTGTGGTCATGTCACTTTCACACAGGTCGGCAGCGCCGGTAATGGCTGCCGGTAAGGGCAGTACATTCATCAGCATATCTGTCTTACAACCTGTAACGGGCATGGTATAGCGTATAGTATCTACACCCACACTGCCTTTATATAAACCTGCCGTAGTGATGCTGCCCTTGCTGCATGCCCATACACCGCCTGTCATGGCATCGCTGAGGGTTACACTGTCGCCGGAACATACATACATCGAGCCGGTTATAGCAGGCGGTACAGGATATACCGTTACTGTAGTGGCAGCAGTACATACACCGCCTGTAGTAAACGTGACCGTAGCAGTGCCCTGCACTAAACCTGTGTAATCACCTGTTGGCGGGTTAATGGCTATTGGTAGACCAGTAGCGCTCCACACGCCGCCGGTTACTGTATTGCTGAGCTGTGCACTTGCACCATCGCATACGGCCTTTATGCCCGTTATAGGGCCGGGGGTATTATACACAGTGACACCCGTGGTTGCCTTGCAGCCCGTAGTAGCAGTGAAGGTAATAGTAGCCGTGCCTGCGGTTATGCCGCTTACCTTGCCAGTTGTAGCGCCCACTGTTACAATGCTTGCGGTACTGCTCCATGTGCCGCTACTTATGTTGCTGAGCGTAGTGCTTGCAGCAGTGCATATATCCGTAGTACCGGTAATGGCCGATGGCGATAAGTATACGGTAACTGTTTTAGTAGCTGTGCACCCGGAGATTTGCGTAAAGGTGACCGTAGCGCTACCTGCTGCTATACCACTTACTACACCTCCGCCGCTTACAGTAGCTGCAGCATCCGTGCAGCTCCATGTGCCAGCCCCCGTGCCTGTTAGTGTGATTGTTGCGTCTTTGCATAAAGTGCCTGCACCTGTAATAGCCGGTGGGGCCGTTACTGTTACTATCGTGGTTGTTAAGCAGCCACCGGAATTATAACTGATGAGACTGGTGCCCACTGCCAAGCCGGTCACAACACCGGAAGAGATGTCTATAGTCGCTTTGGCTGTATTGCCGCTTATCCAGTAGCCGCCGGTCGTTGCGCTGGTGAGTGCGCTGGTGCTGCCGGTGCATAGCGTAGTATTGCCTGTTATAGCAGCCGGCATTGCATTTACTGTTATTGTCTTAGTGGTGGTGCAGCCCGCCAGTGTATAGCTGGCTGTGCCTGTGCCTGCCGATACGCCCGTTACATAGCCCCATGAGGTAATGCTGATATGCCCGCCGGGATCATTGCTCCACACTCCGCCGGTGCTTGCATCACTCAGCGTTATTGCGCTGCTCACGCATACCGCCGACAGGCCCGTTATGGTCACCGGTGCAGGGCTTACGCTCACTGTCTTGTTTACCGCACAGCCTGCTCCCAGCGAGTAGGTGACAGATGCCGTACCTGCTGCCACGCCGCTTACAGTACCATTGGTGCCGTGCACTGTGGCTATGGCAGTATTACCACTGCTCCACGTACCGCCGTTCACAGCGTCAGAGAGTTGGGTGGTGGCGCTTTGGCAAAGTGTTGTAGTTCCGGTTATGGCTGCAGGCGATGTGCTTACGCTCATTATTTTTATAGCCATACAGCCTGTAGTAGCTATGGTATAACTGATCTTGAACACGCCCGTCACAAGGCCAGCGACCAGGCCGCTGCTGTTTATTGTAGCTATAGTGGTGTTGTCGCTGCTCCATACGCCCGACACGGTGGCGTCGCTGAGGGATGTAGTGCCACCTGCGCATACGGCCACAGGCCCTGTTATGACGGCGGGCGACTGGTATATAGTGACGGTAGTACTTACCGTGCAGCCACTGCCCAGCGAATAGAAGATGGTAGATACCCCGGGTGTATACCCTGCCACCTGGCCTATGCCATCTACATAACATGCGGTATTGCTGCTGCTCCAGGTGCCGCCTGCTACTGCGTCAGAAAGAATGATGTTAGGGAAACCCGTACATACTTTTGCCGGACCGGTTATGGGTGCAGGCATGTTGTTTACTGTTACGCCGCTGCTTATATAGCAGCCGCTGCTTAGTTTATAAGTTATAATTGCAGAACCAACCGAAACACCGGTCACCATACCCGTGCTGCCTATAGTGGCAATGGCGGTATTCGTGCTACCCCATACGCCACCCGTAGTGGCATCAGTAAGCTGCTGCGCTACACCTACGCATATCGCGCCGCCGCCTGTTATGGCTGCAGGCATAGGATATACGGTCACTACTGCGGTGGCCTTGCAGCCTGTGCCCATGGTGTAGCTAATGGTGGCCGTGCCTGCCGCCACACTTGTTATCACCCCACTGCTGCCTGCGGTGGCTATGGCCGTCATGCCGCTGGTCCATGTACCGCCCGGGGCGGCATCGCTGAGGGTGATAGCCGCCCCTATGCACATGGATGTAGCGCCCGTGATAGGTGCTATAGGGTACACCGTTACATAAATAGTTATGGTGTCTGAGCTATTGCCATCTGTTACCCGCACCAGGAAGGTATCTGCACCGCTATAGCCCGGTGCGGGTGTATAGCCGGTGCCGGTGGGCACCAGCGGGCTGCCTGCCGATGTGGCCCCATAGGTAACTACCGCGCTGCCATGCGCCGGTGCCGCCAGCAGGCTCCAGCTTTCTCCCTGCATGGCGTCTGTGTCCAGCACGGTGAGCTGGGTATTCAGCGGGTAGGCGCCCGTGTTCGCACACATGGCTATGGCCTGTGTAGCGCCCGCCGTAAAGACAGGCGCATGGTTGTTGAATATTTTGCGTATCCGGTTATTGCCGCCATCAGCTATGTACAGGTTGCCTGCGCTGTCTGTAACCACGCCCCCGGTGAACTTAAATAACGCGCCTGTGGCCGGGCCGCCATCGCCCGCAAAGCCCGTGCTGGTGCTGCCTGCTACAGTAGTAATGATGCCCGCCGCATCTATTTTACGTATATTGTTATATAAGTAACAATCTGACAGGTAGATATTCCCTTGCCGGTCTATGGCCAGGTGTCCATAAGCTATCTTTGCCGCAGTGGCCGGGCCGCCATCGCCGGTATACCCTAATGAGCCCGTAGCTCCTATACCCGCTATGGTAGTAATAGTGCCCGTCTTGTCTATCTTTCTTATTGTAAATGGACCACTTAAATAAAGGTTATCCGCAGTATCTACCGCAAGATCATCGCAATTTACTTGCGCATTGGTAGCAGGCCCGCCATCACCGCTATAGCCCGCTATACCTGTGCCAGCAATGGTTGTAATAATACCTGCTTTATCTATTTTTCGTACTATATGATTAGCTGATTCAGCTATATATAGATTGCCCTGTTTATCAGTTACAATCCCTTCAGGGATCAATTTTGCGGCAGTAGCCGGCCCGCCATCACCGCTATAGCCCATAGTATCATTGCCGGCTATGGTGGTAATAATACCTGCTGCATCTATTTTGCGTATACCACTTAAGGCTGTATGGGCATAGGTAAGATATATATTGTTGGCCGCATCTATAGTCATCTCAACAGCCGTATTTATTCCAGCGGCAGTTGCAGGCCCGCCATCGCCGCTAATAACAAGGCTACCATTGCCGGCTACAGTGCTGATAATACCTGCAGGTGTTATTTTACGGATACGGTGGTTGCCATCATCCATTATATACAGGTTCCCTGCCTTGTCCATAGTTACGGTGTAAGGGAAATTTAAGTAAGCTCCGGTAGCCTGCCCGCCATCGCCGCCAAAGCCCGCAACAGTACTGCCAGCAATAGTCGTAATGATCTGTGCAGGTACTAAGCTATGGGTAAGCAGCAACAAAAGCATACATAAAGCATAACGATACAAAGGGCGTATCACTACGCTTTTGTATCGTTTTATATTAGCCTTTTGGTAATTCAGGTTAATCATGCTGTCTTTATCTCAATACTTTTTATTGATTATTATCCAACATTTAAAGATATAAATATACGCATTTATTTACGGATGGATAGAAACCGCTATAGTTACATAGTCAATACAACCATCCACATCATGTACTAATAGTTCCACACTTGTGCCTACTGTACTGGTAGCAATGTTAGTTGTCGCGCATGAGGTCACTGTAGCTGTACCTGTTTTTACAAGATAATCTGAGTCGGTATACCAGGCAAACCACGCAATACTGGATGTAAGCGTTCCCATAAGCGTAAAAGTTGGGTCAATTCCTATCTTGACACTTGCTGGCGAAAGCGTAAGCCCATCAAGCGGTGGCGGCACTACTGTAACGGTATGGGAGGCTGTGGAAGTGCCACAGCCCAGCGAGGTAACCAGGTAGCTTATGGTAGCCGTGCCGGGTAGCTGGGAGAATACGTTTGCCCATCCCTCATCATTGGGCGATGGCCCTGTGGCGCTTACAGTGGCTATAGTAGTATTGCTGCTGCTCCATGTGCCCCCCGCCTCCGGGCTGCTTACCGCTGTGTAATAGGGCGATGGGGATATCGGGTACCCGGCTATCATCGGCGGGCATATGAAATAGGTGACGGCGCGTACCTCCGGCAGTGTGTCTATTATTACATCCATAGAAGCAACTGCTGCCACGCACGTATTAGTTACATCATATATTATAGTGGCGGTGCCATGCCTCAGCCCGGTAACCACACCTGTCGATGAGCCTATTGTGGCCATGGTTGAGTTTGCGCTGCTCCACACACCTCCCGCGGTAATATGGCTGAGTGTAATGGTCGATCCTGCGCACACATGCTTTGCACCTATTATGGTATCCAGCACCGCAGGATAGCTCACTACGGTAAATGTGGTAAAGGCCGTATTGCAGGTATTAGTCACCCTGTAGGTAATAGTGGCGGTACCCGCCACACGGGCTTTGGCATATTCTACCCCCGCGGAATCAAATACAGTAACGACGGCAGTGTTACTGCTGCTCCATGTACCGCCAGTTTCGGTTGAGAATATGTCCCTTGACCTGACGTAACATAACTCATGGCCATGGCCCAGCACCGTATATATAGTGCCTGTAGCGGGTGTGGTTACGTCTACGGTTATGGTATGTGTGGCTTCGTTCGTGCAGCCGTAGCCGTTGGTTACGGTGTAGGTTATTGTTGTTGTGCCGGGCGTTGTGGTTGCGTTTACCATTCCTGTTGTGGGCCCTACGGTGGCTATACCCGGGTCGCTGCTGGTCCATGTGCCGCTCTGCATGCTTATATCACTGAGCGTGGTGCTGCCTGTAGTATTGCAGATAGCGCTCAGCCCGCCTATATCGGGTGTACCTGGGCGCGGGTTTGTGGTCACGGCAAGGGTTGCGGCATAGGTGCCGCACATATTGCTCAGTGTATAGCTGATGGTCGCAGTGCCGGGGCTTTGCCCGGTCACAAGTCCTGCAGCACTTACCGTTGCCACACCTGCGTCATCGCTGCTCCATGTGCCTCCCGGGTCAGCACTTGGGTTAGCCAGCGCCAGTGTACCAAAGGAGCATACGCCTGACCCGCCTGTTATTGTACCTGTGTTTGCAGGGGCATCTACCGTAAGTGTGGCTGTAGCTGTAAAAGAAGCGCCGCATGTATTTCCCCCGGTATAAGAAATGATCGTAGTGCCTGCCGACACAGGAGTTACCACCCCGGTTGTAACGTCTATTGTGGCTGTCCCCAGAACTGTGCTGCTCCAGGTACCTCCCGGCGAGTATCCGGCCAACGTGAGTGAACCGGTATTACAAACAGAAAGCGCCCCTATGATAGTTGCCGACGGGCCATCTACCTGTACTGCATGATATGCCTCGTCATATCCGCATACATTAGCCACCCTGTAGGTAATAGTTTCCGTACCTGCAGATATGCCTGTTACCTGCCCTGAACTGTTTACACTGGCATGCGTGTTGCCACATTGCCAGTTGCCCCCCATTGGGCCTGTATGGGTCAGTGTTACACTGCCGCCATTACAGAAAACGGAGCTTCCTGATATGCTGCCGGCTACAGGTAGCGGAATTATTGTGACTGTCTTGCCACATTGCAATGCACCACTGATATAATACTGAATTATCGACGTGCCCGGATTTACGCCATGTACTATAGCTGTGCCTGTCCCGGCTAGTCCTCCCGCAACAGATATATTACCATTATTGCTTCCCCAGCTTTCGAGCGGGTTACCTCCTCCGGCCATATTTATATTAATGATGCCCGCTTCACATACGTTGGCAGCGGCGCTGATAGGACATTGTGCTAGTACATTTTTTGTGATACCCAGAAAGCATAATAGTAACAGGACAGGTAAAATGATTTGCTTGTTCATGTGGTGTGTATTAGTTTATAAATGAATACACTGTAAAATTTGATATAAATAATTTATTTTTTTAAGGGATAAAACCACGATAGAAAATTATTTTCGTGGGTTTTCCCCTTATGAAATGACAAAAGAGTTCAGTATTATTGTCATACACTTTGAAAATATAACTCTTTAAAACCTTTCATTATGCAACCACCTATCATCAGAATTGCATTTGCAGAGGACCATGTAATGGTCAGGAAAACGATCATCGATTCCCTGCACGCTCCCGGCAATATGCGGGTAGATATAGAAGCCAGTGATGGCACGGAGCTGATAGACCAGCTGAAGAAAGCAAACGACATCCCCAATATATGCATCATGGATATAGGCATGACCCCTATGGATGGCTTTGAGGCAACAAAGATCACTAAAAGAACATGGCCCGACATAAAGGTGCTGGTACTGAGCGTGATGAGTGCCGATATGGACCTGACCCGAATGGTAGCATATGGTGTGCACGGCTTCCTGCATAAGAACAGCCATCCCAAAGAATTGCACAAAGCGCTGGAAACCATTTATAACGGTGATATCTATTATAATGAACTGCTGACCCCACAGGTACATAATGATGTGAAAACAGGAAAAAGAAAACTGCAGGAGCTAACAGAAAAAGAAACAGAGCTGCTGCGCTATACCGTTACCCACCTCTCTTACAAAGAGATAGCACATAGAACACACACCACAGAAAAAAGCATAGAGGGCACGCGCGACAGGCTATGCACAAAACTGAACATTCACACCCGGCAGGAACTGGCAGTATTTGCTGTACGGTACGGAGTGAGCGGGTAGTAACAATTGCCCACTGGCCCACTAGCGCGAGTGTTCCGACAGGATCACTAGTGTCTGCTGGTTCTCCCGGTCTGCGACCGGTATTAACCTTGATACAGTTAAATCACCTCCCACCGGCCAAAGGTCAAAATCTTGTGAAACCCTTACCCACAGCGCAAACTATTTTCTATGATACTACAAAAAGTGTACTATCATAAAACTTTCCCCTTGTTAATTTCATCTCTTCATCCGACCTTTGTTGGACAGGAAGTCCCTTGCTCAGCCACGTGCAGTCGTAAGCTGTGTGCAGGACTAACAAAATGTCATGTAAGGATTATCAGGATTATCTAACCAAGGTGTAAAGTAATTTCACGACGAGACACCTCCCTCTCCCTCGGAGTGCACTGCAAGTGCACGAGCGTAGCTCACGGGGAGAGGTCAGCAAAAAGTGCGCAAGAATCGGGCAATAACTGCGCAAATTTTGAGCAAGAATTGCGCAAAAAGTGCCTGCCCGACTGAATAGGCGGGAGCAATAATATTGAACATTTTGAGCCTAAGTAGTTGATTACCAAATATAAGGTGCCTGCCCGGCTGAAATAGACGGGAGCAATAATAATTGCAAGAAAAAATTGCGCAAAAACTGCCCCTTCCGGAACCAGCATCGGCAACTCCCTGTCACCCTGAGCTTGTCGAAGGGCGGAAAAAAGCGGAAGTAAACCGGAAGTGATCCCGCTATTAAGTTTGCAAGAATGCAATGGTAACGGAACAGATACCACAGGTATAAGCCCAACAAAACACTACCACAAATAACAAAGCCACCATGTCGGTGGCCTTGCCTGTAAATTAAAGGAGTAAATTAAAGTGTTTTAAGAAATGCGTCCAGCTTCTGGGCAGTGGCATCGCTAACCGGCACTACCGGCAGGCGGAATATGTTGCCGCAAACACCCTGCTTGCTGAGCACATACTTTACCCCGGGAGGGTTACCATCCACGAACAACAGGTCTATACCTGTAAGCAGCTTGTAATGCAGCTTCCGTGCTTTATCATATTTGTTCACCAGTGCCAGGTTCACCATCTCTGTAAAGTCGGCAGCAAAGCAATTGGCCGCTACAGATATGATGCCTTCCATGCCCACGGCCATCTGTGCCAGCACAAGGTTATCATCGCCGGAGAGTACAGTAAAGCCGTCAGGTTTGTTTTGTATCAGTTCCATGCATTGCACCAGGTTGCCGCTGGCTTCCTTCATGGCTACAATGTTCTTACAATCATTGGCCAGTCGTATGGCAGTAGCCGGCAGCATATTAGAGCCTGTGCGCCCTGGCACATTGTAGAGTATGATCGGTTTGGCAGTAGCCTTTGCCACAGCCTTGAAGTGCTGGTACATGCCCTCCTGCGTTGGCTTGTTGTAATATGGCGCCACACTCAGTATTGCAGCTACATCCTTCAGGTCAAAATCTTTAAGGTTATGCACCACTTCAGCAGTATCATTGCCACCTATACCGCATACTACCGGCACACGCTTGTCGCAATAGGTGATGACCGCTTCAAGTACGGCCTTCTTTTCATCAATAGTAAGTGTAGGTGTTTCTGCAGTGGTGCCCAATGCTACAAGAAAGTCAACACCGCCTTTTATTACGTTGTTCACCAGTTGTTCCAAAGCTGAATAATCAATGCTGCCATCAGTCTGGAAAGGAGTAACCAGCGCTACACCTGTACCTTTTAATTGTTGAAAAGCCATTTACCTGGTCTTTAGTCGTTAGTAATTAGTAGTTGGTCGCGAGTCAGGTTAGTAGTTAGTAAGTTGTCGCGAGACATATTAATTATGCGCCGGCTTCAATGCTTGTACTGTTCAGCGATTGTGCCATTTGCTCATCGGTCAGCTCATCATAGAAGCCCATTTTAGAAAGCTTCTCTATGCGCTGGTCTATACGCTCGTCCACACCCATTTTCCTGAGGTCGGCCAGCTCACCAAGTATATATGCTTTCAGTGTTTCGGCCATTTTCTCAGGGTATGAGTGCGCACCGCCTACCGGCTCTTTAATAACATCGTCTACAAGGCCAAAGCCGCTCATATCTTCAGAGGTCAGTTTCAGCTGTTCTGCTGCTTTTTCTTTAAAATTCCAGCTGCGCCATAGTATAGATGAGCAGGACTCAGGAGAGATAACAGAATACCATGTATTTTCCAGCATAGCTACCCTATCGCCTACACCTATACCTACCGCACCACCCGATGCTCCTTCGCCTATGATAACACAGATAACCGGCACTTTCATGTTCACCATTTCAAACAGGTTCCTTGCAATGGCTTCTGCCTGTCCGCGCTCTTCTGCTTCCAGTCCGGGAAATGCACCGGGAGTATCTATGAACGTAATGATAGGCCTGTTGAATTTCTCAGCGATCTTCATCAGCCTCAGCGCCTTCCTGTACCCTTCAGGGTTGGCCATACCGAAATTACGCATCTGGCGCATTTTGGTATTGATGCCCTTCTGCTGGCCCAGTATCATTACCGGCATACCATCTATCTCTGCCATACCACCCACCATAGCCTTATCGTCCTTTACCTGGCGGTCGCCGTAGAGCTCTATGAAGTTGGTGAATATCTTTTCTATGTAGTAAAGCGTATAGGGGCGCTCCGGGTGTCGGCTAAGCTGCACGCGCTGCCATGGAGTAAGGTTCTGGTATATTTCGGCACGGGTATTGTCAAATGCTGTTTCCAGCTCGCGCAGGCTGTTGGTCACATCCACCTTATTCTTGGCCGACATTTCCTTAATTTTATTGATCTGCGTGTATATATCTTCTATTGGCTTTTCAAAATCCAGAAATTGCATAATAATAATTTGGGACTACAAAAGTAACGATAATAAATACAAAAGCCTGCTACACATTAGTGCAAAACATGCTATAAAACAGTGCATTATTTTGTTTTCCCCGTAGCAGTTTCCGGTATTGCTTTTGCAAATCGCTCATATACTGTTTTTGCGAATTTTGTACCCGGCACATCTACAAACTTCGTCATGGCCCATGATAACGGGATGCACAAGGCCAGTGAAAGCAGGAATACCAACGCTACAGCATTGTTATACGGCATCGTCTCCGACAATTTCAGAAACAGGTAACTGCTGAATGAGCCAATGACCAGTGGATGGATAAGGTATAATGAAAAAGATATATACCCTAAGAAAATGAATAACCGCAGGCTGATGATGCGCTGCAGAATGGGTGACAATACGAATGCCGACACAACAAAAAAGGCACCTATAATATGGAACCAGCCGCTTTGCTGCAGTACCGCCATCGACATATTCTCGTAAACTGTACCACCTATCATACCATTGGTAGGGAACGAGCCCAGCACAAGGCCTATGAGTGCCAGTATTACCGCGAACACACCTGCTGTGGCCCTGTTGAGCGTAGCATGTCTCTGCTCCAGGTAATTGAGGCTGATGCCCAAAGCAAATGTGGCCGTGTAAATATTGCGTGTAAAAAGACAGTACAGCAACACAAACAGCAACATGATATGTTTGTTGCAGGTGCTGTGCGTTAATGCCAGGAATGCAAATACAAACAGGGAGCCGTAAAACTCAATAGACATGCTGGACAAGGTAGTATCAAATGCACTGTCGCCCTGGAACATGACCGTGTAAAATAGTGAGGAGAACAGGCGGGAACCGGCATCAGGGAATGTCCACATGCTGCCCAGCCACCACTCTGAATGTGTAATAGTACTGGCAGGGCCATTGTAATATAACCCTGCCTGCATCAAAATAAAAGACAGGATAATGGTAGCAGCAATGGGAATATACAACCTGATGAACCTACGCTGCGCACCCGAAACAAGTGTACTGAATGCATTGGTCTGGAAATATTTGCGGCTCAGTACGAACCCGCTGAGCACAAAGAACACGTAGACACAGAAATTACCATTGGAAAATACACTGAATACGCTCTGCCCATATCTTACTTCTGCACCATTCAGATGAGATGCATCAATATTATGTGTAAAGTAAGCAGAATAAAAAGCAAGGCCAAAGTGATGAAAAAAGACCAGAAGTGCCGCCAGGCCTCGTATTCCTTCGAGGTAACCTATTTTGTTGGTGTTATTTTCCATGTATGAAACAAATGTAAAAAAATAAATCATTCGGAGTTGTAAAAGAAGTTTGGACAATTCAGAAATTAGATACTATATTTGCAGCCCGAAGCGCAGAAAGGCAGGCAGGTTATCGCCACCCGAAACGTGATTTTCAGGTATCGTGACGGATACTGAAAAAAGAATAAAAAGAGCTCTTTAATAATATTGGATCGGTAGTTCAGTTGGTTAGAATGCCGCCCTGTCACGGCGGAGGTCGCGGGTTCGAGTCCCGTCCGGTCCGCATATAAGCTTCACTCAAAAGGTGGGGCTTTTTGCATTTTATGAAATTCTATGTTTACATAATTCAGAGCAAAGTTGACAGGAGCTATTATAAAGGGTTTTCGGAAGACCCTGCAACCCGCTTATCCCAACATAACAATGGAAGCAGTACATATACAATGGCCAAAATCCCCTGGCAATTAGTCTACGTAGAAGAGCTGCGTTCCAAACGGGAAGCACTGATCAGAGAAAAGGCATTGAAAAAGTATAGTCATTCCCAGATTGAAAAATTGCTGGGTCTTTCCAAAAATATTGTTAACAACTTTGGTAGTTCAATTGGTTAGAATGCCGCCCAGTCACGGTCCCGACCTGCGGTTGGGACGGGTTCGAGTCCCGTCCGGTCCGCATATAAGCTTCACTCAAAAGGTGGGGCTTTTTGCATTTTATGAGATTCTATGTAAACTACGGGTGGGCTTGAATTATACTAATGTAGCCTGTGGAGCAACAGGACTTTCCGGATAACAGCCATTACATATTCCTAAAGAATATACCTGACATTTTAAACCTCTTTAAAGTCGTGGCTCAATTCTTATTTAGATTACTTATAGTTGGCTGTGGCCGACAATAAAGTATATGGATATGCGAACTTCTTTGTTCCTTCTTCTGGTTTTTGTAGCTTGTAAACAGAAGATCAATCCCCTTCACAATAACATTGGTACGAGGGACACTACATTGTTTGCCGGGTTTTCTGATACTGCAATCAACGCGGCGAAAAGGGATAGCAGCCTGCCTGACAAAATTGTAGCATTTGCTGAAACGCAAATAGGTGTACGGTACAAATATTGCTCTATGTCCCCCGAGGGAGGATTTGATTGCTCTGGTTTTGTTAATTATGTATTTAACCACTTTAATATCAAGGTGCCCAGATCGTCCGTTGATTTTACAAATGTGGGCGAGGACGTAGTACTTAATCAAGCGCAGCCTGGCGACCTTATCCTTTTTACAGGCACAACTCCCCGTAAAAAAGTAGTGGGGCATATAGGCATTGTTGTCACTAATGATAGCGGCAATATTAACTTCATCCAAGCTACATCAGGTACCGCATATAGTGTAGTCATCAGCTCCCTCGATAAATATTATATGTCGAGGTTTGTAAAGGTTATCAGGCTTCGTAAATAGGTAATGATTTAAACATGGAAAGCAGAATTGCGAATTTAATAAGGTTGCAAGAATTACCATACAACTCTGGATCATGAAGGTGCCCCACCTTGGGGGAAATATCAGGGGACTACTTCTCTATGACATTGAATGCCGGTATATCATTGCCCAGCCATAATTGTATTTTATTCAGGCAAGAGGGATAATGAATGGAAACAAAACTGATTGCAACGTAATGTTTTAACCCCACATCCTCCGTTGCAAGTTTGCTCCTTTCACCGTGCACTGTTAACGGCACGGTTTTGCATACGTTCAGGTATCATTTAACAACAACGATTTTTTACGTATGTCAGCTCCCTTGTTCATGTTTAAAAAAATCATCCCTGCTTATATAATTGTTGCCTTGTTAGCCATCGGCTGCAAAGACCAAAATAAGACATCGTCAACAACCTCGTCCACATCTTCCACGATTAATAATAAGATAGCTCCAAGGGATCGTAGCATAAACAGTAGTAATGCTTATAATGATATTTTCCTGGATAGCACATCTGTGGAAAAATTCATTGTTGCGGAAAGTCTGAACGACAC
>JAOQAP010000137.1 GCA_025963465.1 Flavipsychrobacter sp. | reverse complement strand
TAATAACAAAATTCTCACCATCCTTATTTACATTTATATCGTATATTGATGTATTGCGGTATCAATGAAAAAAATAGTGAGAAAACATCCTCTTGCCATAAGGTGGTTTCACTGGGTCAATTTCCCGGTGTTGACGGTAATGATATGGAGCGGGGTCCTCATTTACTGGGCCAACGATGTTTACAAATTAGGTTGGGGTGACAAGACCCTGCTGAAGTTCTTCCCCAAATCTTTTTATGAGGCATTGCATATCCCGTTCCATCTTTCAATGGGCATGGCGTTTCATTTCTTTTTTATGTGGTTGTTTTTTGTAAATGGCCTGCTCTATGTACTGTACACCATATTTTCCGGTGAGTGGCGTTTGCTGCTACCCAATAAACATTCCTTTAAAGAAGCATGGCTGGTGGTGCTGCATGATCTGCATATAAGGAAGACAGCGCCGCCGCAGGGCAAGTACAATGCTGCTCAGCGCATAGCCTACTCTGCCATCATATTTATGGGCATGGGCTCTGTTATCACAGGTGTGGTCATCTACAAGCCTGTTCAGTTCAACTGGCTTTGCGTCTTGTGTGGCGGTTATGAATCTGCCCGTATCATACACTTTGCGCTTACTATTGGTTATGCACTATTCTTTCTCATTCATGTGGTACAGGTGATACTGGCGGGCTGGAACAATTTCCAGGCTATGGTAACAGGATTTGAAGTGGAGAAAATAGCAGAACAGGAAGTGATCATTAAAGAACCTGAAATAACAGACACACCCGAAGCATGAGCAGCGCACCAAAACAACCGAAAGATCGGGTGCAGCGGGAAATAACCCGCCGTACTATTATATCATTCAGTGTATTCTTTGTTTGCATTGGTGTGGGCATATTCCTGTTCTCAAAACTATACCGGGAACCTATAAGCGCAGGTTATCTGCAACCAACTTTAAGAAAAGTACTGGTAGCCAATGAAAAACTGTTCAGCCTGTTCTACAGTAAGACACGACAGGCTAAGGCATTCAAAAAAACGGACGCAGTAACCAAAGCAAGGGTGAATGGCGGAGTGGGTATGGATGGCGTGCTAGATACTGCCACCTGGCGCTTAAAGGTGGTTCGTAACCCGGGAGATACGCTATCCATAACCCTCGATGAACTGAAAGCCTTACCTAAGACGGAGGTGGTATTTGACTTTAAGTGCGTAGAAGGATGGAGCCAGGTAACCTGGTGGGGGGGCGTGCGTTTTAGTGACTTTCTGAAAAAGTATAACCTCGTTGCTCAATCAGGTATGCGCTATGTGGGTATGATAACTCCGGATAAAGCATACTACGTAGGTAACGACATGCCAAGCATGATGCAGCCGCAAACACTACTCTGCTATGAGCTGAATGGAAAGCCTCTGCCACAAAACCAGGGCTATCCGCTACGACTTATTATACCCGTAAAATACGGTATTAAGCACCTGAAGCGCATAGGCTTTATGTATTTCAGCAACGAAAAACCCAGAGATTACTGGGCTGAGTTGGGTTATGATTATTATTCAGGATTGTGATCAAAGAACTACATTGGCTATAAGCCTTTTTTTTCTTTTGCTATTTGTTGCAGCATATCGATATCAGCCTTATCTTTTGCTCTGCCTGTATTCATTTTTGATAGTACGAGATCATTAAGATGCAAAAAAGGAACAGTAATTCCATCTATTTCAGCAAATATCTTATGTTCATTTGCATCGTTATAATTAATGAGATTAATGTGGGTAATGAAGTCCATCTTTTCAGGAGGTTCTCCGATGCTAAATACCATATGCTTTGAAAAATCCATTGCAGCAACCTGAGTTAATTCACCTTCTCCAAAATCAAAATGAGACAAGACCGGTAGAAATCTTTCTTTATTATCATTATCAGGTTTCAACCAGATATCGATATCGCCAGTAGATCTTTTATAACCGTGAAAGATAACAGAATAACCTCCAATAATAATGAAATCAACTCTCGCCTCGATAAGTTTCTTTATTAAAAATTGATGGAGCTCGATGAATAAATTCATTTCGATTGAATAATGTTAATGTGCAATTTTCCTCTTCGTTTCCTGAGATCTTCTTCAGTAACACCATATACCCTTAGTATTAGCGCAACAGTTTCTCTTATCCGTTCTATTGGAGATTGACATATAGTATCTCTGGCGTCAGCCACGGCCGCCTCTTCCCACGAATTGAATATTCGTAGCTTCATACCTTTCATCGATGGCCTCACCTTATCCATATTGCAAAAATAGCAAATAATATTATTCCAATTCTTCGAGCTTAGTACCAGTCTGTGTAAAGGTAACCAGCTGCTTTTTGTAGAGCGCACCCATGATCATTTTGAATGTTTTTTTGCTCATGCCAAAGAATGCATGAATAGCTTCCGGATCGCTTTTGTCGTTATACGGGAGGTAGCCGTTGTTTTCCTTAAGGAGACTGAGTACACGTTCTTCTTCTGTCTGTACACGACTATACCCCATTGAGCCGGGAGAAACGTCTATTTTATTATCCGGACGGATATGCTTAATGAAGCCCTTCAGTTTATCGCCTATTGCCAGCTCCTTGAACACTTCATTGAAATGCAGGAGACCCATGTGTTTACTGTTTATGATCACCTTGTAGCCAATGTCTGTCTTCTGGAATACGACGAGATCTACCGAATCATGTTCCTTTACAGTAAGGTCGTAATTACTAAGGTATTTGTCTATTTTCTCGGTACCGGTAACGCGGCCCGTCTTCGCATCTATGAACAGGCAGACCATTCGTTTGTCGCCTTTTTTCATTCTCGACTCCTGGTGAGAGATCGGGACGAACACGTCCTTCATCACCCCCCATTTCAGGAAGGCACCTGCAGGATTGGTATCTGCCACTTCCATCATGGCTATCTCCCCTACTACTGCTACCGGCTTTGCGGTAGTAGCTATCAACCTGCCATCGTTATCATGATATATGAACACATTGATCTCATCATCCACTTTCAGGCCGGCAGGTACATACCGCTTAGGCAACAGGATCTCATCCTCACCGCCATCTAAGTACATACCAAAATCAACTTCCTTTACAACCTTTAGCGTATTATACTGACCTACCTCAACCATATATATAATAAATATTGGTGCCAAGATACGAATTTAAAGGCGAAGACTATAAATGGGGATATAAACACTATCCTACATTGCTCATTGTAAGGAGATAAAAACATTCTTCCTGCGCTATAACACGATAGTTACAACCTTTGTGTATGGCTATCATCTGATCTTTCCCAAGGGTTTCTTCCAGTTCATCGGTTGTCACTGCCAGCGAACCTTGCAATACCTGTATGCAGGTTATACCTTCAGCCCTGTGCGGCAGCATTTCTGCATCTTTATGCAGGCCGCCCAGCACTATACGCATGTCGTCCGTCTTAAATACCGTAATGCTGTTACGGTCATTCTTCGTCCAGGCATTTTCTCCTTTTATCTGTCTTATAAATGATGGCAGGTCTACTACCAGGCTTGGCGCATCTATCGGGCGTTCTCCTGCCGGTCGGTTGTAGGTGGCATCGTTGTGTTTTTCTCCGTCTTTGCATGTAGCATTGCTTTCCTGTTCGGTCATGACTCTATGATTTGCTTTGTAAATGACCAAATCTGTGCCACCGCCTTATATTATTCTATATTTCACATTAGAAATAAAATATTCACATGAATTGTTAGCTTTGTTTCCCCTTATGAGAGCCTTTTGCCTGTTTTGCTGTGCTACAATTATTGCATTCAGTGCATATGGCCGCAGTGTGGACACGTTCAAAGTATATTTCGCATTAAATGACAGCCGGATAAACAGGCAGATAAAAGATTACATAGACCACCTGGTATTTAAAGACCTGCTCATACACGGACAAAAGCTGATAGTACTAGGCTATGCTGACTATGTGGGGGACAATGTATACAATGATAAACTATCAACCACCCGCGCAAAGAACGTTCAGGACTACCTCATTACTACGGGCTTTGAGCAGCAGGACATAAAGATATGTATAGGTAAAGGCAAAATAAACCGTACCAACATACCAGGAAAGGAGGGTTATGAGCCGGACCGGAAAGTGGAAATAATAATAGACCATGCGAGAACCGCAGGTAACAAGGAAAGCAATATAGCAACGGCTAAAAAGAAGGACTCAACTTTTATACGAACTTCAGCCATAAAGGTAAACGCTGTATACCCGCTCAATATCCTGTTTGAGAATGGATCATCATTTGTGCTGCCAAAATCTACGGTCCAACTGCAGTTGCTATATAACTTCCTGGTGAAAAACCCCAATGTGCACATACAGGTAGAAGGACACATATGCTGCCTGGGAGGGCCCGGCGCACAAGGAGATGGTGAAGATGCAAATGGCGGAGGTCCGCTGTCGTGGAACAGGGCAAAGTTCATTTATAAATACCTGGTGGACCACGGTATAAAAGAAGAAAGAGTACAATATAAAGGATTCGGAGGATCGAGGCCTTTGATACACCCGGAAGTAACAGAGGAGGATAAAGAGAAGAACAGGAGGGTGGAAATAAGAATACTCAGCGACTAAAGCGCATTAATGAATATCTTTCCGGCACCATGAAAAGACTGTTATTGACATTATACTTAACGTTGAACGCAGCATATGGGTATTGTCAGCGCACCGATACCTTCCAGGTACTCTTTGCGTTTAACGACAGCCGTATCAGCAAGCAGGCGGAAGACTATATAGACCAGCTTATCTTTAAAGATGTGCTCATACATGGGCAAAAGTTAATGGTACTGGGCTATGCAGATTATGTTGGCGATACAGGGTACAATAATAAACTATCTTCCCTCAGAGCAAAAAACGTACAGAATTATCTCGTTGCTTCAGGCTTTGATGAGAAGGATATAAAAATATGCTTAGGGAAAGGTAAGATAGAAAGGACAGACATAAAAGGTAACGAAGGATACCAGCCTGACCGAAAAGTAGAGATCATTATAGACCCCAGCAGGACAGACAACCTGAAAAATAAAGCGGACAGTGGCTTTTTATCATCGTCTGCCATAAAAGTAAATGAAACTTACAGGCTGAATATCCTGTTTGAAAAAGCATCGTCTGTATTTGCAAAGAACGCTGACTTGCAACTTGAATATCTTTATAAGTTCATGAACAATAACAAAACAGTGACCGTACAGGTAGAAGGACACATATGTTGTATCTGGCCACGAACATCCGGCGATGGTGAAGATAAAAACGGCGGCGGCCCTTTGTCATGGAAAAGAGCAAAGGCAGTTTATAGCTACCTTGTTGACCGTGGCATAAAAGCAGAAAGAGTGAAGTACCAGGGATTCGGCGGTTCAAGACCACTCATCATACACGAACGCACAGAAGAAGACAGGTTGAATAACCGACGTGTAGAAATAAGAATACTGAGCAAATAGGCCTATGAAAAAACTATTGTTGATAGTATGTTTTGCGCTCAATGCAGTATATGGAGTCTGTCAGCGTACTGACACTTTCCAGGTGCATTTTGCATTTAATGACAGCCGCATCAGTAAGCAGGCTGAGGACTATATAGACCAGCTTATCTTTAAAGATGTGCTGATACATGGTCAAAAACTGATAGTACTGGGCTATGCCGACTATGTAGGCGACAATGCCTACAACGATAAGTTGTCTGCTACACGGGCAAAAGCAGTGCAGGATTACCTCATCTCATCCGGCTTTGATAAGAACGATATAAAGATCTGCATAGGTAAGGGAAAGATAGACCGGGCAAATATAACGGGCAAAGACGGTTACCAGCCTGACAGGAAGGTGGAGCTAATAATAGAGCACAAGCAATATGTACCAAAGCTCGTTACGCCCGTCGTTGCAAAAACAACCGGGGCACCGAAAAAAGATACTGCCGTAAGAGCGCTTTCTTCTGTATCAACTGCCGATCTGAAGGTTAATACCACTTATTCACTGACTCTTTTCTTTGAGAACAATTCATCTGTGCTTTTAAAAAAATCTGAACCGCAATTGCAGGAACTTTATGATTTTATGTCCAAAAACAAAACGGTGCATATACAGATAGAAGGCCACATATGCTGCGAGATCCCCAGTAAGGAAGATCACTCGGTTGATATTGCGACGGGCGGGCCTGTTTCGTGGACACGGGCAAAAGCTATTTACGATTTCCTGATCAGGCGGGGTATCAGCAAAGAGCGGCTCAGCTATATAGGACTTGGCAGTTTCTCGCCAATAATTTATCCTGAGCATAACCAGGAAGACGCATACCGCAACCGGAGAGTGGAAATAAGAATAATGAGCAAATAACCCTATGAAAAAACTATTGTTGATAATTTGCTTCGTACTAAATGCGAAATATGGAATGTGTCAGCGTACGGACACATTCCATGTACATTTCGCATCGGCAGACAGCAGGGTCAATAAAGAAGCGGAGGACTACATTGACAGATTGTTATTCAAAGATCTGCTGGTATACGGCCAAAAGATGATAGTACTGGGTTATGCAGACTATGTAGGCAATAATGACTACAACGATAAGCTATCTGCGCAGCGTGCAAAAAACGTGCAGGAATATCTCACTACTTCCGGGCTCGATCAAAGAGACATAAAACTATGCGAAGGAAAAGGAAAGATAGACCGCCCTGCTATGACCGGGAAAGCCGGCTACCGCCCCGACCGCAGAGTGGATATTATTGTAGCACACCGCCAATATAAGGAGCGGCCATTGTCAGCAAATGACACGGCATTGTCTACCCCACCCATAACCGTAAATAAAGTTTACCCGCTCAATATTATGTTCGACAATGGGTCTTCTATGTTCCTGAGCAAGTCTATAGCGCGGCTGCATAGCCTGCTTAACTTCATGATGCATAATAAGACAGTGAAGATACAGATAGAGGGCCACGTATGCTGCATCACCCACCCCAACAGCGATGGGCTGGATGTAAAGATAGGCGGGCCACTTTCATGGAACAGGGCAAAGGCAGTTTATAATTATCTTCTCGAGCACGGTATTAAAGCTGATCGTATAAAGTATAAAGGCTTTGGAGGCACTAAGCCCGTGGTAACTCCTGAGCGCACGGAGGAGGACATGGAAAAAAACCGCAGAGTGGAAGTGAGGATACTTAGCAAATAGCACACAACAAAAATGCCCCGGCATACGGGGCATTTTAATTTTATAGTTTAGCGTATAATTATGCTTTCCTCTTTATGCTGCAACCTATAGACTTTGTAGTTTTAGGATCTGCCTCTTTACCTGCCAGCATAGCGTTTATCGCGTTTTCAGCATACATCACTTTGGCTGTAGACGGGTCAGAACCATTATCAGTCATAGCGCCTTTGTACACCAGTTTGTTCCTTTTATTGAACAGGAAAATTTCAGGAGTATGGCTGGCACCAAACAGATCTGCAAGCTTTGAGTTTTCATCAACTACATAAGGAACTGCGTAACCCTGCGCCGTTGCATATTTCTTCATAGCGATGTAAGAGTCATCATCGCTGCGCTTTGCTTCATTGGAGTTAATGATCACCATACCTACTTTATGCGCCATTGCATATTCCATTACCTTTTTAGTGGTTGCCTGGTTTTTCAGTACAAAAGGGCATGTGTTGCAGGAGAACATAACCAGTAGCCCGTTTTCCCCGGCAGCACCCTTCAGTGTAGTGCTTTTGCCTGAGGCATTCTGCAGGGTAGTAGTTATTGCCGGCAGGTCATCACCCGGGTTCATTTTGTCAGCCGCCTGTGCAAATACTGCTGATGTAGAAAATGCGGCAAATAACGTGGCTATTGCCAGTATGGTCGTTTTCATGTCTGTTGTTTTTGTAAAAATAAGTAATTTATTATTTGCGGAACAGCTAAGATGGTGTTAAGGCTTTTGAATATCCAGGCTTATATTTTCATCTCCCTGCTGGTACGGCAGGTAAGTAACTATGAACTGGAACATCTCATCTGTAGCTTTCATACTGCCATCGCGGTCACGAACCAGTTGTGGAGGAGTGAACGGGTTATTCAGGTTTTGCTTCGTGTTATCATACACCCCTTCTGCTATTATGGCGCTACCCTTCGGTATCTTCACCATCTTTTTGAAGGTATAAAAATACTGCCAGTTAAAATCCCAGCGGGGAATGGATATAAGCCTGATCGTATCTCCTTCCGGTTTCACCGCATAGGCTTTAAAGCTCTTACCCAGCAGGTGCATATGCGGGTTTACGGTAAGGATAGAAATATCATCCGGCACTACATACCTGCTGTACACCTGTTTTACGGTATTAGGCTGTATAATAAGGTCAGGTAGTACAGGAGCATTACCAAAAGAGCTGAGTGTGCCGATCTGGAATTCTTTCGCCGGACGCTTTGACGGTATTTTAGCAAAGAATATGTTGATGTAGGAACTATCCATGATGTCTTCCTGTTTCGTGAAACCATAATGGAGATCGTTCAATAAAAAAGCTCCTTTACGTGGCAGAAAGTAACCGCCTACCCCATCGGGATAACGCTGCCCTGTGGCACCGGGTAAAAAGTTAACTACTGATTTCTGCAATACAGGATAGCTGCCATCATCATTTGGCAGGCCCAGCTTCTGGTATGCCTGCAGGAGCGTAGCAGTATCTTCCGCCATGTTCAATACCCTTTCCCCCGCAAAAACATCAGCCTTCTTACCTGCATCATACTTTACCATATCGCCGTTCACATGATGCACTACATTCTTAGTCCCCGGTACAAATTCTATGATAGCAGCAAATGTATCAGCAGGAAGTTCGTAAGGCACTTTTACCAGCAGGAATTTATCGTAGCTGTTACTTTTTAAGAAGTATGGCTGCACAGGAATTCTCATATCCGGAGTGCCGATGGTAGATCCTACGGGGTAGTTTGGTAAAGCAGGCATCTTATCTGCCGGACCCTGCGGCGCACCTTCTGCCGACCATTTTTCGAGTATCTTTTTGTCGTGCTCACTAAGAATGCGCTGACCTACAAACTCTGTATAATTAGGGTCGGCAGGCCATGGGGGCATTATCTTTTCCTTTACCACATAGGCGCACGCTCCCGCACTTTTTTTCGCGTCTTCATAAGTCACTAGTGAAAAATGCGCATTACCTCCGGGCCTGTGGCAGATAGTACAATTGTTATAGAGAATAGGCGCTACATGCTCGGTAAAGGTGACCGTTTCAGGTATGCTGTCCTTATTGCCACACGCTGTGTATAGCAATACGCAAATGACACCTGCAAAGAATAAGCTAGCCTTCCTCATCTTCTAAGTCTTCCTGGTGATACAGTTTGCCCAGCAATATGCTCACATTGAGCTCATACCCCAGCAATATAATAATAGTATTGAGCCATACCCACACCATAAATGCGATAAGCGTACCTATGGAGCCATACAGTTTATTGTAATAAAGAAAGTTATTGACGAGGAAGAAAAATACCGAAGTGGTGGCTATAGATAATACAGTAGCAAATACAGACCCTGCTGAGACAAACCTGAACTTCTGCGTAAGCGACGGCCCGTAAGTATATATCAGCGATATAGTGATGAACACCAGCAACATAAGAATAATAGAGCTAAGGAATTTAACCGCAGCAAAATTGTGAAATATCTTCAGCACGTAGGGATTCAGATCACGGCTCTGAACGATGAGCACTGCGAGCGTAATAATGATCACCCCTATCAGCATCAGCGTTATCTTCACTGCTGTCCAGCGGCGGCTCACTCCTGTCCTTACTTCGTATATCTGGCTTTTATCAAAACAGCGCAGCAGGCCCATCACCCCGTTGGAAGAGAAAAAAAGCACGAGTATGATACCATACGACAACGCACCGGTATGCTCCCTGGACTGTGACATAAAATCAACCAGTATGGTATGCACGCTCTGGTAGATGTTCTTATTTGGTGTTATCAGCCTCAGTACATTAAATATGGTCTTATCCACATTGTTGAACGGCAGATACGGCAATATGGAAAACAGGATAAGAAAAGTAGGCGGCATCGCCATAAGGAAGTTGTAAGTAACAGCAGCAGCACGTTCCTGTAGCTTCAGGGTCTTTAACTCGGTCATAAAGAACTTACCCACCTCGTACAATGAAGCGCCGTTTACCCCCGGTAATATCACCTTGTGCGCCCTCTTGAACAGAGTACGCACCACAACCATCTTATACACATTTACTTGTAACCTCGCCATTAATACCGCAAAAGTAAGACTTTACGGGTGTAGACCGCTTGCGGTAAAATAAACAATAACTTATATATTATAGATTTTTCAGAATAAAATCTGTCATCCTGTTATATAAGTGATAGCGGGTGTTGCCGCCTGATATACCATGGGCCTTGTCCGGATAATATTCGCTTTCAAATTCCTTGTTGGCATTAATAAGCGCTGTGTTCAGCATTACTGCATTCTGGAAATGTACATTATCATCTGCAGTGCCATGTATCACCAGGAATTTGCCCTTCAGGCCGGTTGCCATTTTCTCTGGCGCATTTTCATCATACCCTTTCTGGTTCTCCTTTGGAGTACGCATGTAGCGTTCTGTATAAATGTTATCATAAAAACGCCAGTTGGTAACAGGCGCAACAGCTATAGCTGCTTTAAATACATCATTGCCCTTCATAATGCAGGTAGCGCTCATGAACCCACCATAGCTCCAGCCCCATATGCCTATACGGTCTTTGTCTACATAAGCGAGCTTACCCAGTTCTTTTGCCACAGCTATCTGGTCGTCACTTTCATACTTGCCTAGCTGCAGGTAGGTCTTCTTTCTGAATTCCTCGCCCCTGAAGCCTGTACCTGTACCATCTACACACAATACTATGTAACCCTTCTGTGCCAGCATCTGGTGCCAGAAGAAATTACCTGCCGGGAAATTGTCATTTACCTGCTGCGACCCCGGGCCACTGTACTGGAACATAAGCACCGGGTATTTTTTTGTATTGTCAAATCCCGGAGGCCTGATGATCCAGCCATAAAGCGTATCTGTCACACCTTTTATCTTTGTAAAATGAATATCACCAAGGTCGTATTCCTTCATCTTTGCTTCAAGGGCTTTATTGTCTTCAAGTGTACGTATGATCTGCCCTTTGGCGTTGATGAGATTATAAACCGGTACCTTGTCTATACAGGTGTGGCGGTCTATAAAGAAGTTATACCCTTCGCATGGAGTAATATTATGCATACCCATTTTCGGTGTCAGGCATTTTTTTTTGCCTCCGTTCCAGCCCACCACATATAGCTTTCGCTCCAGCGGCGACGCCTCTGTAGATGTATAGTACACCAGTTGCCTTTCCTTATCAATACCTGTCAGTACATCTACATCAAAATTGCCTTCTGTCAGGTCTGTCATATGATTTGACTGCCAGTTACAATTGTACAGGTGGTTATAGCCATTGCGCTCACTGCGCATGATCATAGAGTGGCCATCAGGCAGGAAGGTGATCTCATCATCTATGCCTACATAACACTTATTCTCTTCCTTGTAAATAACCTTGGTTGCACCGGTTGCAGCATTTGCCAGCAACAGTTCCAGCTTATTCTGTAGCCTGTTCAGACGGTACACACATAACTGTGAAGCACTGTTCGTCCATTTTATACGGGGAATGTACTGATCTGTCTCTGTGCCTACGTCAGCTTTTATGGTCTTCTTATTTTGTACATCATATATTTTCACCTGCACCACAGAGTTACGCTCTCCCGCCTTAGGATATTTGTAGGTATACTGTTCAGGATATAGACCAGTATATTTGGCAAGTGTATATTCAGGTACACCACTCTCATCAAAACGGTAATAAGCGAGGTAACGCCCGTCTGCCGACCAGTCGAATGCACGGGTGAATGAAAATTCCTCTTCATACACCCAGTCGCAGTTACCGTTGATTATCTTGTTTTTCACGCCATCGGTAGTTACAGTAACCACCTTGCTATTCTGTAAATCTTTGTAGTAAAGGTTATTATTCTTTACAAATGCTATCTTTTTCTCATCAGGAGAGAATGTAGCATGCAGCACCAGCCCTGTATCCAGTTTGCTAACAGTACCTGCCGCTATATCATATACATATACATAGTGCAATACAGAACGGCGGTAAATATTCTGGCCGTCGGCAAACAACAGCATTTTCTGCTCATCCTTACTGAATGTGTAAGATTCAATATTCAAGCGGTTTGTGTCCTGCTTATTAACTGCGTTGTCAAACAGCGTACGCTCCTGCTTCCCTGTTTCCAGGTTATACACCCGAATGTACATATGCTTACCGTCTCGGTCTACCTGTGTGTAATGGATACCATCTTTCATGGCATTAAACCCCGGCACATCTTTCACCTTGAAAGTATTGTTTTTCCAGAGGTCTTCCAATGTTATCTGTTTGGTGCCTGTTTGTGCAGTTGCCACCTGTGTTGCCAGCAGGGCAATAAAAAGCCATAAGCTTGTGCGCATAGTAGAATATTGATACCCGTAAAAGTAATGTGTAATCAGCACATTGTACGAGGGATGTTTAGGGGTAATTTGACCATTTTAGCCTGTAACCGCCGTCGGCTTATGCCTTACCGGGAAATTGCAGGAATTAGCGATAAAGCATTTTTCATGGGCTTTTTCGTGCAGCTCGTTGGCCTTGTCTATCATAGAAGCGTCCTTTACGGTCACCACAGGATGCAATACTACTTCACTAAAATGGCCTCCACCTGTAGCTACCTCTTCCATAACACCCGTAGGATTGTCCACATAATCGGTGACGATCACGCCGGCATCGGCACACAAGTGCAGGTACCATAGCATATGACACGTGGATAAAGAAGAGAGAAACATATCCTCAGGGTTATGACGCGAGCCGTCACCACGAAAAGGAGTATCTGATGAACCGGCAATATCCACCTTATTCTTTACTGATATGGTATGATTACGGTCGTAGTCAGCGGCGGTTATTGTCCCCTCCCCCCTGTTACCTGTCCATTTTACGGTTAGTGTGTAGTTGTGCTGCTTTGCCATAATGCAAATTAAAACAATACAAATGATGTAGTTGGTATCATTTTTGCATACATATTGTATCGGGGAAAAAATATACCCCGATAACAAAAAAAAATACTAAATTTAGCTAACAAGCGTTTTACATAGAGTGTATAACCCTAACTGAACAAGTGAAGTATGAAAAAAGTCTTTTTATTGCTATTCGCCCTGATCATTTCTTTTGGCAACTTTTGTTTTGCCACCGATCATAATACTGACGAGCTGCTGTCGTGGATGAAGCTTTCCCCTAAGGCTGCAACCAAGGATGGTGTAACTTCACTTCTTGGCAAACCTGCCAGCATAGAAGAGAACAAGAAACGTACCTGGTGGCACTATGTAAAAGGCAATACCGACCTTACTATATCGTGGAACAACAAATCAGAAACAGTTGAAAGGTTCTCATTTACCTGCACGCCTGTAGAGAAAACAGCATTCGATGCACGCATATCCCGCAGACTGAAGTCAGGCACTACAGATATTATGCAGGCGGTAAAAATACTTGGAGTACCGCATGATATGACCATAAAGGCGGTAACACAGGAAATGCACTATGCCTATAGTAATAGCGTTCTTCGCCTTTTCTTCAGAAATGGCACCCTGGTGGATTATACGTTAATGGGACGAATGTAATTACTCCGGCTCAGTAATCAATAGTGGCGCTTATACCCCTGTTGATCAGCTCTTCTGCCTGCGGACGCAGGAAATCGAAGCTTCCTTTTTTTACGCCGCATTTGCCCTTATGGTGAATAATGAGCGCACACTGCTCAGCCTGCATTGATTCATGGCCGCACACATCTACCAGCGACTCTATTACCCAGTCAAATGTATTGACATCGTCATTCCAAACGATCAGGTTGTGAGCCTCTTCTGTTAAAACATCAGTTTCCTCACTTTCCTGGGTTTTCCATTTTATACCCGAAATGTATTCGTTTTCACTGTTCATACTGCAAAAATAATAAAGAAGTTTGAATTTACATATATTACTTCCCGGAAAAATATTATTCTACGGTCAGCACTACCTTACTACCCCTTTTCACATGATTAAAAACGCCCTCTTCATTGGCATCTTTAGGGTCCTGGTCTATTACGGTGGCAGTATTGGTATCTATCACCCCATTACTCTTTGATATTACCGTCACGTCCAGGTTGTACTGGGCTAGTACTGTAAGTGCTATGTCCAGCGTCTGTCCATATACGTCAGGCATATCATGCTCTACCTTTCCGGCACCTGCACCCAGTACCAGGCTTATCCTGCTACCCTGCGGTATCATTTTGCCCGGCGATGCGGTAGCCCCATTGCAATTCTGCTCCAGCACCACGCCTTTTGCATTATTAGGTTTGTAAGAAGTGTCACCCAGTATCAGTTTGCTGTTGCGCAGCAGCATAGTGGCGCTGCCAAACGATAAACCTACAAGATTAGGCATAACTATCTTCGTTGGTGCCAGCATATTTACTGTCAGGAAAACAGTGCGGCCCGGCTTTACTATGGTACCGGTATCCGGCATTTGCTTCAGCACTGCCAGTGGCGGTTGAAACGGATCGTAAGTAGAATCTACATACACTTCAAAATGAAGCGCTTTAAGGTCTTTTATTGCTGCGCCTACAGCCTTGCCTTTTACTAAAGGCATCTTCAGTTCCTTGCCGTGTGCTGTCAGCTGATTCAGTGCAGCAAAGAACAGCACGAACAAAAGGACACAAAGCCCTAATACTATTGCGAGGTGAAATAAAAATGGTTTTTTGAGGTTTACCTGCATATAGGTCAGATGTGAGGTGTAGCTCTTACCTTGCTCTTATCCAGGTATTGCTCCCAGTCCTGCAGTTGTGCGCCTTTCAGCACACGGGGGAATTTGCTCATGGCGCCTTCCTTACCCTTCGCACGCAGGTAATCTATAAATACATGCGCTGGCAACACTTCTACAAATACTTCACGAAGTGCAGATGTACGTTCTACCTCATAGTCATCGTTGAGCTTGCAGAGTGTTTCATCCAGCATGGTCTTCAATATACCCGGGTTCACATTTTCATTATCACAACCTATGTACCACTGATGGGCAAACAGGTTATCATGCTTGAGCCCGGCAACGGTAAATTCACGAATAGTGATGTTCAGTTTTTTAGAAACGGTCTCTATTGCCTTGTTCATATTGTCTACCGACATATGCTCTCCGCACAGGCTCAGGAATTGCTTGGTACGGCCTACTATGGCTATCTCATGTTCTTTTGCATTGGTAAAGCGCAGCACATCGCCTATGATGTAGCGCCATGCACCGGAACAGGTACTGATAACCACAGCATAGTCCACTCCTTCCTTCACTTCACTCACCAGCAGTGTCTGCGGGTTCTTTTTCACATTGCCTTCCTCGTCAAAATTATCGCTGTTGAATGGTATGAACTCAAAGAAGATACCCACATTGAGCACCAGCTTGATGCCATGTCCCGGCCTTGCCTGGAAACCAAATGAACCTTCAGACGCCATATAGGTCTCTATGAACGTAACAGGCTTGCCCCATACATTCTTAAAGCTTTCCCTGTATGGCTCTATAGATACACCACCATGAATGTATACACTCAGGTTGGGCCATATTTCATGTATGTCCTTTACGCCATAATGCTTTATCACACGCTCCAGCACTATCTGCACCCATGCAGGCACCCCGCACACTATACCCACATCCCACTGGTTAGCTTTTTCCACTATCAGTTTTATGCGGTCTTCCCACTTCTGGCGTTTCGATATTCTCTGTCCCGGCTTGTATAACAGCGACGACATCCACTTCGGCATATTTTTGGCACTGATGCCGCTCATATCTCCTTCGTAATACTCCCCTTTTTCAAACAAAGACGTAGTGCCGCCCAGCATCAGTATACCTTTCTCGAACGCCACAGGGCGTATCTTGAAATTGGCCATACTGTATAACTGCTTGAACCCTACTTTCTTGATGGACCTGATCATATCCTGCGTCACAGGTATATGCTTGCTTGCCGCTTCCGATGTACCGGAGCTCAGCGCAAAGTATTTCACCTTGCCCGGCCATGTCACATTCTCCTCCCCTTCCTGGCAGCGATACCACCATTCGGCATGCATCTCTGTATAAGTATGTACCGGCACCCTTTCCCTGAATGCTTTTACAAAATCTATTTCCTTACTCAGTATATCACCGTATCCGTAATGCTTTCCGAAGGCCGTATACTGGCCTCTTTCCAGCAATTGCCTCAGTGCATGCCGCTGATAGGTTTGCGGGGGTGCTACCGGCAAATTGAATTTTTTCCTAAGTTGTAATGAACGAGCTATTAGATTACCTAATATGGCCATTGGTACTCTTTGCTTTTATTAAAGATTTGAGCGGCAAATTTACATATTCCTTAGTTAATACAATAGTAAATGAATTAATTAAATATGGTTGAACATCCCGCAGACGGGCATATAATCAGCTGAATATTAATCATTAAGCGTAGCTACCCCATTATGGAAGGTAACATCGGCATGTGCCTGCAATACATCGAGTGTGGTCAGGTATTCTTCCAGTGGCCGGGAGGCTTCATCTGAATTGGGAAAAATGTAGCATTCATATATCTTTTGCCGGGGATAATAGATCACCTTCCACATGTATTTCGGCACTATCACACTATCGGGGCCTATCGCCCCGGCCTTTCCTACACTGCCTATAGATACCATTATCTTACCATGTTCTATTGCCTCATTACGTTCCTGCCTTTCCAGCTTGCTCCATACCCCGGCATTGAAAAAGTGCGGCTGTGGTGTCATATTAGAAAAGTAGAAGCATTCCTGCATACCGGTCACATTGCATCCGTTATCTGCCGCGCTCATGTTGTGCCCTTTATCGTAGCCGCTTCTCAGGTAGTCTTTTGCAAGATTGGTCAGTTCCGGTTCCAGCGGGTCTGCTTTGAACTTCCCTACACTACGAGGCACTTTTGTTTCCGGGCTGCAATTCACCATATCATCAGTAAGGGTATACTGTACAAGCAGCGGTATATGCTCCCTGGTAGAAAAATAAGAAGTGTAGTAAGTGTGTGTGATCTTTACTATATCCTGTGCTATTGCCTGCGCAGTACATAAAAAAACCAGGACAATAGACAACGCCCTGGTACGAAGCAGATTTTTTTTCATAAACATACTTTTGCACAAAGTAATCAAAAGCACCGGCTTTAGCCGTTCCAGGTTTCCACCTCGTTATCCGTTTTGTGGGTCACCACGTCAGTTACCGTATAGCTGATGGAAATAGTATTGTTGATACCATAGGCAGAGCTGGAGAAAATATAACCCGCTCCTACCACTGTCTTACCCTGTATAGTTTGCAAAGGGATAACGATACTGTCACGGGTAATAGTTGCTGATACCTTTGTAAAATAATTGTGCAGGTTATTTATAGTTACTCCCGATACACCATCGCCTTCAGAGATACTCACCGGGAAGTTCGCAGGTTCTGCTACGCTGGCTGTCTCATTATTCGCTCCCCAGTTCCTGATAAATTTGGCCGTAGCAGCCGTTTCGCACTTGTCGCCCTCATAGCTGCTCGGGCAATTGCATTTGCCACCGCTGCAGGAACCTCCATTTACACATGATACAGATGCACATTTATCTTTGGAACAGGATATATATACTACCATAAAAAAAGTAGCTATGGTAGCCATTGCAGAAGTAAGTATTGTTTTGATAGTATGCTTCATGATCAGAATATGTTTTACGAAGTTAAGGCATTTACCAACTAAAAGAGACTGGTCGCGAAGCCAGCCTCTTTTAAAAAATCTAACCTATTATATATAGCATTTACCGGATACACCCACTGATAGGGTTGCAAGTACGGGCTATGCCCGTGATAGGGTAAAGAAGAAACTACCGATAGACTTAATATGAGTTGTGCGGCCGCTGCTCATATTAAAATACCAATTATAGCTTCTCAAACGTGCTGATATCGGAATAATCCAACGTCAACAGATAAGGGGAAAATAGGGACACGGCCGATATTAACAAAGCGTCAATATCATGATATAAAAGTAGAACCCTTAATTAGTGATTTCATGAGTATAAACACCACATTTCCAGATTGAGTATAAACACCTACTTCACTCAATATGTTATTCCGGGGTTATTTAGCGAATTCCCTGATCTTGTAGGTAAACACCAGCATATAATACCGCTGTATGATGTTTGAGTACGAATCCTGGAGGTAAGTATCGGTTATGGTATGTTGTATATTGTTGTTATCATTCAGCAGGTCAAACATGGTTATTCTTATGTCGCCCTGGTGTTTTTTAAATACCTTTTTACCAATGCTCATATTCCATAGCAGGTAGTTTTTATTGTACCCTGCAGGCAGGCCCGAATTGATCCTGTAATTCACACCTGTATTAAAGACCAGCCCTTTCCATAGTATCAGGTTAAGCGTTACATTGCTGGTCTCGTTAAAATAAGTTGTCGGCAATTGATCATTAATAGAATTTGAAGTAGATGCTACGCTTGCAGTTGTAGACAATGAGAAGTCTGTCTTCTCACTCAGATTACTATTCAGCGAAAGCCCTATGCCTCCGTTCTTGTTCTGCTGCGTGTTCGCAGTATTATTAATGATAGTAGGTGTTGACCCAACTCCCCCATTCAGGCTGATGTTCATGTGACATTTGATGAACGCCAGGAACATGCCATAACTTACATTGGAAGATACGTTTGTAGCACCATCTGTATTTTGCGGGCTCGTAAGTTGAGAGCCTCTTGGCAACAATAAATGTTGCGAAGTAACAAAGGTATCATTTGCCGCTATTAAAGTATTTGACACAATAGAGTGCTGCCCATACCTGCCCGATACTGATACCGAGAAATTACTTTTAGCATCAGTATTGCTCGCATTATAACGCAGTGTACCATTGTGCTGAAATGGTTGCTTCAGCGAGGGGTTGCCCACATACAGGTGCAGCGGGTCATTATTGTTCACAACATTCTGCAGCTGGTTGAGCGATGGTGGCTGTGTTGTGGTGCTGTAATTGAATTGCAGGTTCTTCGTTTTCGATATCTTATACCTTATGCTGGCAACCGGCAGTATATTTTGAAACGTATGCTCCAGGTGACTGTTTATAGGCAGCGTCTGCTCATTCATCAATTGCGTATACTGGTAGTTGGCACCTGCAGACAGCTCATAGTCTCCTTTGTGATACATATAGCTGGCACCTGCTTTATGGGCCATGTTCGCACTGGCAAATGAATTGGAATAAAGATCATCGGGCACGGAATAACTATCGGTCACCAGAGAATAATCATTGGTTATCTTTTCAGACCTTGACGGCAGGTAGGATACGTTATACTCCAGCTTCAGCATACCTGTCTCACTCAGCGGTTCTGTATAGGTAGCGTTGCCCATGAGTGTAAGCGTGTGTTGCAGCTGCGTGCTTCTCTGTTGCAGGGTATCACTGAGCGCGGGGCTCAGGTAATAAATGTTCTCCGAATTGTTCAGCGCAATACCATCAGTAGTATTGTTTCCCCAGTTAGCGTTTGCAGAAAATGTCCTTCCTTTCTTATGAAATTTATGCCTGTACAAAATATTCCCGGAAAAGTTATACCCTTTGGAATTTGAGCTGTTGTTTGCCGTTGTCTTGTTAATGGGTTCCACTCCATCATTCGTGCTGCCTTGTCGGAAATGACCGGAAATAGACTGGTTAAAATAACCCTGCGATTGCACCAGGACAGAATTCATAGAGTCTATGGTATAATTAAGACGGAGGTTTGCGCTGTGCCTGCGCCCCTGCGCGTTCGACGGATCGCTTTCATTATATACCTGTCCTGAATCTGTAGAGGTGATGTAGGTCTTTCGCAGTTGGTGGGTGATGCTGTTGTCTGTGGCACTGTAAAAATAACTGGCAGTTGCATCTACTTTCTTTCCCCACTTATCGCTCAGGTTCACACCTCCTGCATTCGTCTTTATCATGCCGCTGCCATTGCCGCTGCTAATGTCCTGTTCGGTAAAATTCTGTTCGTTTATATTATTCGATTGCATCGTCACCGTCATTCTCCTGTCACCCGAAAAACTATTCATGCTGCCACCTGTACCATATTTGTTCACGCTGGCGCTGCCTATACCGGCTGATGGTATATCTCCCCCGCCGCCGCCATACACCTTACCGAATACGCCTTTTCGCTTATTCTGCTTGGTGATGATGTTGATCGTCTTTGTTGTCTGCCCTTCGCTGAATCCGGTAAATTGTTCCTGGTCGCTTTTCTCATTATACACCTGCACCTTGGCTATCATATCTGCCGGCAGGTTCTTCAGTGAGGTGTATGGGTCATCGCCAAAGAACGGTTTTCCGTCCACCAGTATCTTCATTACATTTTCTCCCTGTGCCGTTATCTGTTTGCCCGTTATGCTTATTGCAGGCATTTTTTTGATGAGCTCATCTGCATCCGCATCAGGATTTACTTTATAGGCCCCGCTGTTAAACTCCAGCGTATCATCCTTCTGCACCATGGCAAGTATTTTTTCCACCACCTTTACTTCATTGAGCATATGCACCTCCGGTATGAGCTGGATCCGCCCCAGCTTGGTAATGGTGTCAGTTACTTTCAGGCTGTCATAGTACGTCTCTTTCCCGGTATAGTGTATACTCAGCACGTACCTTCCCTGCCGGGGCAGGGTAAATGAATAATTGCCATCCTTATGAGTGCTTACATTTATTGGTGGTTTGCCGGCTATACTCACTACCGCACCTTCCACAGCATTGTTCTTTTCATCCGCAACATTTCCTGTTACCCGGTATAACTGGGCATGTACATGAAATGCAGCAAAAAAAAGCAATACCGAAAAGGCAAATTTCATAAACAAAGAAAACAATAAAAAGGCGATAAAACCTAAAACTATACCAAAACAGGAAAAGCCCAATAGCCCCGTCATCTCGCAGCGCAGCAAAGAGATCTCCTGAACGCAGGAGATCAGCTTAATAGCATTCCCGTCCCTGCCAGCTTCCTTTTAGGCCCCAACAATATGCCGCTCGCATTACTTTCTAACACAAGAAATTCTGAAAACCTGCCCGACTAAATAGGCGGGTGCTGATTCAGACTTCCCTATCACGGATTTACCACCACCTTAGCCTCATACTTTCCTTTAGCCGTGCGGGCTGTGAGGAAGTATACGCCGGATGATACGTGTAAATTTATAGTGCCGGCCTTATTGGTAAGGCCCGTTGTTTCCATTATTTGTTTGCCCGTTATATCAGTCACTGTTAGCTGCATTTGCTCATTTACAGCAGAGGTCACCAGCACACTAAAACTCCCATTACCCGGATTAGGAGTGATCAACACCTCCCTCTCCTTCGGAGAGGGCCGGGGAGAGGTAATTCCATCAGGGCATTTCACTACCACTATCGTTTTACTGTCTGTTATGCTGCCGCAGGCATTGCTGGTGGTATACAATACCGTGTCCTTGCCTGTGGTCATGCCTGTTACTATACCACCGGTCACCGCAGCCTTGCTGTTGCTTGCGGCCCATATGCCGCCCGGTGTGCCATGGGTAAATGTTGTCGCATTATGATTACATACCGTATCTGCGCCGCTTACAGCGCTGTGCGTGAGGGCAGCCTGTACTGCCACATATACCATCATTGTATCGGAGAGCAGGCCACAGTCGGTCACTACTATCATAAAGGTGTCTGCACCCGTGTAGCCCGATGCAGGTGTATAAGTAAGGCCCGATGGTGTAAGCACATCACCTGTAGATGATATATTATAGCCAGCTGCTACAGAGCCATGGTGCGCCCCGCCGGGGCATAGCCATGTCTCGCCCTGCAGGGTATCTATATCCAGTATGCGCAGCAGCGTATCCAGGGATGCTGTGCCCAGGTCGGCACAAATGGCCAGGTTAGCGCTGTGGCCGCGCAGTAGCTGTGGAGCATGGTTGTTGGTTACCATACGCACACGGTTGCTCCACCAGTCGGCTATATACATATTCCCACCGCAGTCCACATATACATTTACCGGCTGGTTCAGCAGCGCTGCTGTGGCAGGTCCGCCATCACCACTAAAACCCATGGATATGGGCATACCCGCCACCGTACTGATGATACCAAAACGGTTCACCTTACGGATACAGCTGTTGCCAAGTTCAGCGATATATATATTATCCATAGAGTCGGTGGCGATACCGTAGGGATGGTTCAACTGTGCAGCGGTAGCAGGCCCACCATCGCCGCTAAAACCCGCTATTGCAGTACCCGCTATAGTGCTGATAATACCTGCAGTGTTGATCATACGCACACAAAAAGTATCGCTGAAGAAGAGATTACCATGCTTGTCCAGCGCCAGGTTGTGCGCCCCATAAGAGATCTGTGCGGCCGTGGCCGGGCCGCCATCGCCACTATAACCACTAATGCCATTGCCCACAAGGGTGCTGATAATGCCGGCACTGTTTACTTTACGAATTCGTAGACTGGTCCAGTCATTAATGTATAAATTGCCACTCGCATCTACTACTACATCGCTTGGGCTATTGAGTGCTGCATTGGTAGCAGCAATACCATCACCATTATACACATTCCCCCCGTTGCCGGCCACCGTACTAATGATACCAGCACTGTTGATCTTGCGGATACGGTTATTCTTAACATCTGCCAGGTACATATCTCCTGTATTGCTGAAGCAAATATCCTCGGGCCCGCCCATAGTAGCTGCGGTGGCAGGGCCGCCATCTCCCGTAAACCCATAGCAGGGGTAAGAGCAGCCACTACCGGCAGTAGTAGTTATGATACCACTACGATCTATCATGCGCACGCGGTTGTTATAGCCCGCGGCTATATATACATTACCTTTGGCATCTGTAATAACCCCACAGGGTCCGGCAACAGGTGCCGCCGTAGCGGGACCGCCATCGCCACTAAACAAGCGCGTACCATCGCCGCACAGCGTAGTAATGATCTGCGCATGCGCTACTACCGAACACACACAGATAAGCAGCAGAATGCCGGATAGTTTTATTGATACAATAATGCTACGCGCCATGATAAGAATTAAGGGTTTACTACTACCTTAGCCTCATACTTTCCCTTAGCCGTGCGGGCTGTGAGGAAGTATACGCCGGATGGTACATGTAAATTTATAGTGCCGGCCTTATTGGTAATGCCCGTTGTTTCCATTATTTGTTTGCCCGTTATATCAGTCACTGTTAGCTGCATTTGCTCATCCGTTGCAGCGATAAGCTCTACGCTAAATGTACCATTACCCGGGTTCGGCAGGACACGTAGCATCTCCCTCTCCTTCGGAGAGGGCCGGGGAGAGGTCACCCCATCAGGGCATTTCACTACCACTATCGTTTTACTGTCTGTTATGCTGCCGCAGGAATTGCTGGTGGTATACAATACCGTGTCCTTGCCGGTGTTCATGCCTGTTACTATACCACCTGTCACCGCCGCCTTGCTGTTGCTTGCGGCCCATGTGCCGCCCGGGGTACCGTTGGTTAATGTTGTCGCATTATGATTACATACCGTATCGGCGCCGCTTACTGCGCTGTGGGTGAGTGCATTCTGCACTGCCACATATACCATCATGGTATCTGCCAGCAGCCCGCAGTCGGTCACTACTATCATAAAGGTATCTGCACCCGTGTAGCCCGATGCAGGCGTATAGGTAAGGCCCGATGGCGTAAGCACATCTCCTGTAGATGATATATTATAACCGGCTGCTACAGTGCCATGGTGCGCCCCGCCGGGGCATAGCCATGTCTCGCCCTGCAGGGTATCTATATCCAGTATGCGCAGCAGGGTATCCAGGGATACTGTACCCAGGTCGGTACATATGGCCAGGTTAGCGCTGTGGCCGTGCAGTAGCTGTGGAGCATGGTTGTTGGTTACCATACGCACACGGTTGCTCCACCAGTCGGCTATATACATATTCCCACCGCAATCCACATATACATTTGAAGGCTGGTTCAGCAGCGCTGCTGTGGCAGGGCCGCCGTCACCGCTGAAACCCATTAATATGGGCATACCTGCCACCGTGCTGATAATGCCAAAACGGTTCACTTTACGGATACAGCTATTTCCAAAATCAGCAATATATATATTATCCATAGAGTCGGTGGCAATGCCGCAGGTTCTATTCACCTGTGCGGCAGTGGCCGGGCCTCCATCGCCACTGAAGCCCTTTATACCCGTACCCGCTATGGTACTTATAATGCCTGCGGTGTTGATCATTCGCACACAAAAACTATCACTGAAAATTATATTGCCGTGCTTGTCCAGCGCCAGGTTGAACGCCTCATAAGTGATCTGTGCAGCCGTAGCAGGGCCACCATCGCCGCTATACCCACTAATGCCGTTACCTGCCAGGGTGCTGATAATACCCGCACTGCTTACCTTGCGGATACGTAAACTGCTCTGATCAGTGATATACATGTTACCACTACCATCTACCACCACGTCGCTTGGGCTATTAAGTGCCGCATTGGTAGCAGCAATACCATCACCATTATACACATTCCCCCCGTTGCCGGCCCCCGTACTAATGATACCAGCACTGTTGATCTTGCGGATACGGTTATTAAGAACATCAGCTAAGTACATATCCCCAGCTTTGGTCAGGCAGATATCTTCCGGACCACCCATAGTAGCTGTTGTGGCAGGACCACCATCGCCTGTAAATCCATAACAGGGATAAAGGCAACTGCCACTGCCTGCAACAGTCGTTATTATACCATTACGGTCTATCATACGAACTCTATTGCTATTCCCCGCTGCTATATACACATTTCCTTTGCCGTCCGTGACCATACCTACCGGAACAGTTATTGATGCCGCAGTAGCTGGGCCACCGTCACCATAAAAACTGCGAGTACCATCGCCTGCTATTGTTGTGATGATCTGCGCTTGCACTGGATGGATAACAACCAGCAACAAGAGCAATACTATGTAACAATTAGAAAAAATATTCTTCATGGAGTGAGGTTAGGATAGATAAATATACGAAATATAATTACATGTGCCCGGATTATCCGAGCACATGTAAAAAACTAGAAAAGGGTAAGCGTTATATTACTCAGCGCAGAGCCAACGGCAGGTGCCCAGCTGGCGCTATGAGAACCTGCACAAAATCCACCACCTATTCCGATTGAAGCAGACGAACCTACACCATAGCAGGATACACCTACATCACCACAATCGGCAGCCCATGCAGGGTATTGACAACCTGCAGATGGGCACTGTTGGTAATCAACGGTCACCATGGTCCATTGAAAGTCGGAAGGGATACTGCTGATAGTGCCCGAACCACTACCACAAAGCAATGCATAAGGCCTTGATGTAGGGTCGGTCATGATCACACTAAGTGATCCTGCAGCTACCAGGATGCCATTCGTATAGGTATCCTTACAGTCAGTACTGCCCAGCGAGGGTACAGTGCCGTGCGGGTATACCAACACATTGCAAGGGTTACTCCTGTTATCTACGGTAAAGCTGCCTACCTGCGCCTGCGCTGTTGCGCCAAGCAATAATAATGCGATAATACTTAAAGCTGTTTTCATTTGTAATGTTGTTTATTGTTTCAATTGTTTGTGTTTTGCACCCGTTTATATCCCGCCGGTGTCGGCATGCGCACTTAGTTTTGTTGTTTCATAGGCTACCGGTTTAATAGACAATAGGTTATGCTCCCGGTCTGCGACCGGTACCGACCTTGATAAAGCTCAATCAACTACCCACAGGCTGACAGTCAAAATCGGGTATAACCCACGCCCATCAAACAATCTATTTTCTATGATAGTGCGAAAAGTGTATTATCATAAAACTTTCCCCTTGTTATTTCCATCCCCCTATCCGATATTTGTCAGTCGGCATACAGTGTAAGGTGCTATATCTCCGGCTGTTCATGTAAGGAGTGCTTTGCGTTTTAGCGCCTTTGCGGTAAAAACAAAATTGCCAATACCGCCGGGTAGATTTGCGCACTTCTGCGCAAAAAAACAGGAAACTGCGCAACAGTGCGCAAGAATTGGGCAATAATCACGTAATAATTTCGGCTTAGTCCATTGGTAATCAGTAAAATTGCCCGGAAATAAAAAAATGCGGCAAAAAACAACAATTCTGTAAATTCTCTAATTCCGTAAACCTGTCCGACTGAATAGGCGGGTTTTGATTCAGACAACCAAATGATGCAATAATTATTATTTTTACAAAGCATGGCAAAGAAGAAACCTGATCAGAACAATAAAAATATACCTGCTAAACCGGCTACCGTTAACCAACCGGCACAGCCTAAAAAAACAGCTAATACCGCAATAGCCAACGACAGCTTCCTGCAGCGTTATGCCCAGCCACTTATAGTAAGCGGCATAGCCCTGTTCACTTTCCTTGTCCTCAAGACCTGCCTCAACAATAAATTCACCAACTGGGATGACATAGGCTATGTCACCTCCAACCCGCTCATCAAGCATAACTCGTGGGATGCTATTAAGGCCATCTTCAGTGTAGATAACCCGGTAATGGGGAACTATCATCCGCTTACTATTCTTACCTATGCCATAGAATACAGCTACCAGGGGCTGGAGCCGTTCATCTACCACCTGGATAGTATACTGATACATATATTGGTTACCATATCGGTATACCTGTTCATAAAAGTGCTTACCGGCCGTACAGTTGCTGCCGCTATAGCCGCATTATTGTTTGGCATACACCCCATGCACGTAGAGTCCATAGCGTGGGCAGCGGGTCGTAAAGACCTTATTTACAGTTTGTTCTATGTATTATCCTGCACCACTTATATCTTTTACATACGCACCACAGGCAGCAAAAGAATAATGTGGTATATAGCCGGCATTGTGCTGTTCGCCCTTTCGTTGCTGGCCAAGTCTGTTGCAGTTACATTGCCTGTCGCACTCTTCTTATTCGATTATTATGAGCAGCGCAAGCCGCAGCTGAGCCTGCTGCTGGAAAAGATACCGCACTTTGCATTGTCCTTATTATTCGGCCTGCTGTCTATAGATGCGCAAAAGAAAGTAGGCGCATTAGGTACGCTCGATGTCCATTTCAACCCTATAGAACGGGCCGCGCTCGGCTGCTATGCCCTGTCCAATTATTTATGGAAGGCAATAGCCCCCTCCGGCCTCAGCAATTTCTACCCCTACCCTATGAAGGTCAATGATGCACTGCCGGGTTCTTACTACACCTACCTGGTCGTTATCATAGCACTTGTTGCAGCCATATGGTACTTTGGCAGGAAGAACAAGATCGTTGTTTTCGGCACCGTGTTCTTTCTCATCAATATGATATTGCTGCTCCAGTTCATGCCTGTGGGTGGCGCTATCATGTCCGACCGTTATGGCTACCTGCCTTACATGGGCCTGTTCCTCATAGCGGGCTGGTTTGTATCTAACCTGTTTGAAGGGCCGGAAAAGAAACCGTCTGCCAACATAGTATTAGGCGGTGTGCTCATTTACTGCACTGCACTGGGCTACCTGGCCAATGAAAGATGCCAGGACTGGTATAACTCCGTAACCCTCTGGCAGGACGATGCGGAGAAACACCCTGAGTCGCCCATCGCCTACTTTTACCTGGGGCAGGAGTACTTTGGCAGGTATGAGTCTGCCACCAACCCCGCAGACAAGAAAGGTAAAGCCGATACATGCCTCATGTATTTTAATGCATCTGTAGAAAGAAAGCCTGATTACATTAACCCTATCATCTGCATAGGAGAGCTGCAGCGCACCTACGGGCAAATAGATGCGGCAAAAGCTACCTACTACAGGGCCATGAAAATAAACCCAAAGAATGAAAGCGTATACCTGGGCCTCGCTATCGCGTTCTGTATCAAGCAGCAGTTCGACTCGGCAGACTATTGCTTCAGAACAGCACTGTCGCTTAATCCGTATTTACCCGAGGGCCACAGTAATTACGCCAACTTCCTCGACATTGTTGGCAAAACAGATTCTTCCCTTAAAGAGTATGCTGTATCACTTGCCCAGAACCCTGATGTGTACATACCCTACATGAACAGGGCACGACTATACATCAGGCAGAAGAAATTTGACGAGGCCATAGCAGACTATAATATGGCAATGACCAAAAAGCCTGAAGATGGCGAGCCATATTACCAGAGGTCCCGCATTTACAGTATGCGGGGCAATAAAGCCCAGGCCCGCCAGGATGTGGAAAAAGCTATCGCGCTCGGCTACCCGGGCGTAGACAAAGCCTACTACGAATCGTTGAAATAACAAAAAAAGTCGTGAGTAACACAAGTTACTCACGACTTTATACTTATAACTTTATACTAACTAAATGTGTAGCTTAAAGTATTCCAGTGTACGCTTTAATCCTTCGTGCCTGTCTACTTTAGGTTCCCATCCCAGTATCTCTTTAGCCTTCGTAATGTTTGGCTGACGCTGTTTAGGATCATCCTGTGGCAGTGGCTCATAAACTATTTTAGATTTGGAGCCTGTCAGTGCCAGCACCTCTTCCGCAAACTGGAGCAGCGTGATCTCAGAAGGGTTACCAATATTTACCGGCATGGTATAGTCAGACAACAACAGGCGATATATACCATCTACCAGGTCATCTACATAGCAGAATGAACGGGTCTGAGACCCATCACCATATACAGTCACATCTTCACCTCTCAGCGCCTGGCTCATGAATGTAGGTAGTGCTCGGCCATCATCGAGTCGCATACGTGGCCCGTAGGTATTGAATATACGGATGATGCGGGTTTCCACCTGGTGAAAAGTGTAGTAAGCACGGGTAATGCTTTCCATAAAGCGTTTAGCTTCATCATACACACCACGTGGGCCCACAGGGTTCACATTACCCCAGTATTCTTCTGTTTGCGGATGTACCAGCGGGTCGCCATAAACCTCAGATGTAGATGCCACAAGTATGCGCGCACCTTTCGATTTTGCAAGCCCCAGCAGGTTGTGTGTACCCAGCGCTCCTACCTTCAATGTCTGTATCGGCATTTTCAGGTAATCGATAGGGCTGGCCGGTGATGCAAAATTCAGGATGTAATCTATATTACCCGGCACATGCACGAACTTGGTCACATCATGATGATAGAATTGGAATTCCTTTACAGGAAAAAGATGTTCTATGTTTTTAATATTACCCGTAAGCAGGTTGTCCATCCCTATTACTTCATAACCTTCTTTCAGGAAACGGTCGCATAGATGAGAACCGAGAAACCCGGCTGCACCTGCGATCAGTATACGTTTTGCCATATTTTATTTAATTAGCTGATTAGCTGATATGCCAATTAGCTGATGAATTTTGTGTTTGTTGAAGTACACTATGAATTAACCCAGACAATTAGCTGATCAGCCAATCATCAAATCAGTTAATCGAGCACGCCTCTTTCTCTTACAATTGTATTGTGCGGAGTGTCCAGAGAGTCATGTACCTGCGAGTGTATCACTTTGCGGCCTATACTTTCATAGTAAAAGCTAAGCTCCTGCATTCTTTCCAATGAGTAAAGATTACGACCATCAAATATCGCAGGGTGCTTCAGTGTAGTGTATATACGGTCGAAATCAGGATTCCTGAATTCGCTCCATTCAGTTACTACTATAAGCGCACTTGCTCCTGCCACAGCGTCATACTGGTCTTCTGCATAGTATATTTTATCACCCATCAGCTGCTTCACATTGTTCATGGCCTCAGGATCAAAAACACGAACCTTGGCTCCTGCAGCTACCAGTTCATTAATGAGTTGCAAAGAAGGCGCATCACGAATATCATCTGTCTCAGGCTTAAATGCCAATCCCCATACTGCAAATGTGAATGAAGACAGGTCACTGCCAAAGTAGTCTTTTATCTTTCTGCCCAATATGAGCTTTTGCTGGTCATTTACCTTCATTACCGTCTTCACCAGTTGGAAATCATAGTCCATTTCCAGGGCCGTATGTGCCAGCGCCTGCACATCTTTAGGAAAACAGCTACCGCCATAACCAATGCCCGGGAACAGGAAACGCTTGCCTATACGGCTATCGCCACCCATACCTATACGCACCCAGTCCACGTTAGCGCCTGTCTTTTCGCAAAGGTTGGCCATCTCATTCATAAATGAGATACGCATGGCTAAGTAAGAATTTGCCGCATACTTGGTCATTTCCGAGGACCGTTCATCCATAAAATGGATCGGGTTGCCCTGCCTGAGATATGGCTGGTACAATTCGTCCATTACCTTTCTTGCTTTATCAGACGATGTGCCGATCACTACCCTGTCCGGTTTCAGAAAGTCATCAACCGCAACACCTTCCCTCAAAAATTCAGGATTAGATACTACGTCAAATAACTCCTTGTCCAGGTGCTGTATAAGTACATTATGAACCTTTTCAGCAGTACCCACGGGCACTGTACTTTTATTTACTATTACGGTATACTTCGTTAATATTTTACTCAGCGAGCCCGCAACATCCAGTACATATTGAAGG
>JAOQAP010000115.1 GCA_025963465.1 Flavipsychrobacter sp. | reverse complement strand
CAATAACGTCGTGTCATTCGGCGCTTATTTTATCCACTAAAAAGATTTTAAACTACTTTTTGAAATTTCCCGTAAAACACTATCTTTGCAATCCCAAATCGGGACGGTGTGGTAGCTCAGTTGGTAGAGCAAAGGACTGAAAATCCTTGTGTCGGGGGTTCAATTCCCTCCCACACCACCAGAATAAACTTAGTCGCCTCATAAATCATTGATTTATGAGGCGTTTTTGTTTTTGGGCGACACTTAGGGATACATTTGGCAACAATTGCGAAATACCATCATTATGCAAGAACAATCACTTTCCACGACATTTTACCAGATCCTTTCCGTAGACGATCACCACTAAGACGGTCCGGCACATGATATTCATCGATAAAGCAGGCTACTTCCTTTCTGCATTAAAAATGCCACCGGTTACAGTGGTCCCATCTGTACAGGTAAAAATAAATGTACCTGATAAACTGTTGCCTGTCATTTCGGTGATAATAACTGTTCCGGTATGTGAAACACTGGAAGACCCTGAGGTGTAATAAACATTGGCAAAAGAAGCGGGCGACTTAACAAACCGTATTGTATCCCCTGGTAAAAGAGATGTCTTTTGTAAACTTAGCCCAATGTAAGAGTAGGTTGACGTTGCAGTGGCATTGGCTCCTTTAATGATAGTTGTATTGCCGGATGAAAGAGCAATGCACTCAGAAACATCGTAGTCTGTGGTTCCCACTGTGGCTCTGATGTAGTAAGAAGGCTTCGTCTCCTTTTTTTTACAGCCTGAAAAAATGAGGAGAAAGGCCATTACAACAACCAATAAAGCGGACATTTTTTTCATAATGATGCTCATTTGAACGATTTATAAGTTAAAAGTAATAAAACCAATGAATTATTTATAGCAAAATGTGCGATTCCGTTCTTTGAACTTACCTTGAGTTTTTAACTTCTATTTTACGGTCAGTTGTAAATAATTTGAAAAATAACACCATCAAAGATCACATAGAGTAAGTCGTTGTCGGATGTGAAGCCTTTTTTACTATCCCGTTTTTCACCTGTAGTTTATTAGTTACTTTCCTGCTACTTTGCGGCTTAAATCAAACCACACATAGTCAAATATGAAACAGTTACGGATATTGATCGCACTACTCCTTGTACCATACTGCAGTTTTGCCTGGAATGGCATAGGGCACAGCACCGGTGGTGCCATAGCTTATTACTACTTAAAGAACCATGGCAAAACGGCAACAATAGCCCGTGTCATTGCTATATTGGAGCATCACCCATGGTATACGGCACAATGGAAAGAAAAGATGACCGGGCTCACCGGCGAGCAAAAGAACATAGCCGTCTTCATGCTGGCATCTACCTACCCTGATGATGCAAGACAACTGGGCGAAGGTGGCGCTAAATCGCAATGGCATTATATAGACTACCCTTTCGTGCCTGCAGGCCAGCATGTGCAGCCACAGCAACCCAAAACGCCTAATGCTGAAGTAAAAACAGCAGAACTGATAGCCGCCATTGCAAAAGAAACAGACCAGAAACAACAGGCTATAGACCTGTGCTGGATATTCCACCTTATAGAAGATGTTCATCAGCCCCTGCACTCGTCCAGCCTGTTCGACAATGATCATCCTGACGGCGACGTAGGTGGCAATAAGACCTTTATTATCTTCCCCGGTTCTTCAAGTGGTGTGGCATTACACAGCTATTGGGACGGCCTCATCAAAGGAACTTTTGCAACAATACCGGCTAATGCACAAAACCTGCTGAAAAAACCTGCATACCAGGAAGGTAAACTTACCGAGCTTACAAAGCACACATCTGTTCATGACTGGATATTTACAGAAAGCTTTTCTTTAGCTAAAGAGTATGCTTATAAAAATGGCACAGTGAATGGTACAAAGGAAAAACCGACTGCTGCAGACAATGGTTACAGCGCTGCTGCAAATACCGTAGGAGAAAAAAGGATAGTGCTTGCCGGCATCAGGTTAGGGCAACAGCTCAGCAACTTATTTCATTGATACATGTATTAATTATTTTAAGAAGCCCGTTTCATAATGTTTGAGACGGGCTTCTTCGTATTTCTGCTTTGCGATCTTAAAAACACAACACCCCTTTGCGGTCTTTGCGGCTTTGCGAGATATCTTTCACAGCACTTTGAATGTCAACAGCGCTAAATAGAGAAAGGGCTGACATTACTGTCAACCCTAGTCCCATTTTAAACCACTCTATCTTTTACTGTACCATTATCTTCGTCGTATAGATTCCGGATACAGTTCTTGCAGTAAGGAAGTAAATCCCTATCGGCCTGTCAATAGTTACATCAACAGTCTTATTGGTAGTAGTTGTAAATTCAGATACTGTTGCACCCACTATATTGGTGATCACCACATGAGCAGCAGCATTATCTTCTGATTGCAGGTTCACAGTGAACATACCCGTATTAGGATTAGGATAAACCTTCAGTTCTGTGCCTGATATTGTACCTACAGGAGCTACAGCCGAAACACAACCTGAGCCCAATGCCTTAACTGTTACTGACTTGGTTACAGCTGTAGTGCCGCATGCATTGGTAACAGTATATGATATGGTTGCAGTACCTACCGCTACACCAGATACCACCCCGGTTGAGGTTACTGTAGCATTAGCGGTAGCCGTGCTGCTCCATGCGCCACCTGCGGTTACATCAGACATGATAATGTGCGTACCAACGCATACTAAATTCGCCCCTGTGATTGCTGCAGGAGCAGGCATGATGCTTACAGTTACAGTTGCTGTTGCTTTACCCGGTGTACCCAGGTCGTAAGTTATATTCGCAGTACCTGCAGCTACTCCGGTTACCACACCCGATGTATTTACTGTAGCAACTGCAGTATTGCCGCTGCTCCATGTGCCGCCTGATGTAGCATCGGTTAGCGCTGTTGTTGCTGCTTTACAAACATTCAATATACCTGTTATTGGCGGAACGCCTGACGATGTTCCTTCCGCTATGGCCATAGAAAGATTGCTCCACTTATCTGCTGTTGTAGCACCGCCATCAGCGTTTACTGCATTTATTACAGCAAAAGAAGTAACACTACCGGTTCCGGCTACAGGAGCGGTCCATGGTATCATCACCATATATGTAGTACCCGGGCCACCTGAACCTGAAGTAGGCGTCATTGCCGAGCTATGCTCTATTATACTGATACCGGTGTACGTACCCATGTGCGCACCTGTTATCGCAGCCAGCGTTCCGGCATTGGTAGATGGGCTTGAAGTTTTAACTGTAGATACCTGGAAACCGAATTTCGGCAAACTAAAGCCTGTACCATTCGTTGCCATTACCATGATCTTGTAAGACGTGCCCGGCGTGTATTGAACTGGGGTTATCGGCGTAATACCTGCAGCATCATACAATGTCATGCTCATGGTCAGTGTGCCTGAGGACGAGCTTGTGCTATGGCAGCCTCCTATCCCTCCGCAACCTGTAGCGCTTGAGGTGGCACCGCTATGGTCGCCATTGCCTGCTGCACCCGGCCCAGCTGAATTACTCGATAATGCATACACCAATAATGCTGCTAATGGTAAAAGGATAAACGTTTTTTTCATGTTGTTTTTTATTTTACTAATTAATTTAATGGGTAATAATGCTTTGAGAGTAAATGTACATACTTTCATTTATTAATGTACCTACAGTTTTATATAGTAAAGGTATTTTGACCTTCGCCACCAATAAAGAAATTCACGACAGGCAAGCGGGAATAAACGATGAAACGGGATAAATCAGGGATAGACCAAAACACTTTTTGCGCTAAAAAGCGTAGTATAAACCCGCAGTTACACAGAACTCGCTATCGCATGAGTGCTCTTTTCAAACTCGTCTGCGTTTTTAGTTACCTTTGCGCCAATGATACGAATAGGAAAAATAGTCGCCACGCACGGGCTCGGCGGCACGCTGATACTTACCCATGTGGTGGGCAACTCGCAATGGCTGAAAAAAGAACATGTGCTGCATGTAGAAATGCAGAAAGGCAGCTACATACCCCATTTTATAGACCAGTGCAAAGCGGTAAATCCTAAAGAATACCATATAACCATAGAGAACATAAACACCATGGAGGCCGCTAAACGGCTGGTAACCAAACATGTGTATGTAGATGAAGCGCTCCTCGCAGACTATGCCCGCCAGTCGCCCCTGCTATGGATAGGTTTTACAGTGACCGATAAAGCCAGTGGCAACCTGGGGCCGATAGCCGATGTGATGCAAACCGGCAACCAATGGCTGGCCAAGCTGAACTACAAAGGCACCGAAGTGCTCATACCCCTTATAGAACAAACAATAGAGAGCCTGGACATAAAGGCTAAAAAGCTGAACATAAACCTGCCTGATGGCCTGCTGGAAGTATACACAGGAGCCCTCTAAACAAGCATACTAACGACTCAAGACTTACAACTAACTACTTATATGCGCGTAGACATCATCACCGTACTTCCTGAACTGCTCGACAGCCCCTTTAGCCACTCTATAATGAAAAGGGCAAGGGAAAAAGGCCTGCTGGAAGTGCATACCCATAACCTGCGCGACCATACCCCCTACAAGCAGGGGCAGGTAGATGACTACCAGTTTGGTGGCGGTGCAGGCATGGTGATGATGCCCGAACCATTAGCCATACTCATAGAGCTACTGCAGAAAGACCGCAAGTACGATGAGATCATATACATGACACCCGATGGCCCGCTGTTCGATCAGAAGACTGCCAATACCCTCTCCATGAAGGAAAACGTAATGATCATCTGCGGGCATTATAAAGGCATAGATGAGCGTATCAGGCAACATTATGTGACCAGGGAAATATCTATCGGCGACTATGTACTAAGCGGTGGTGAGCTTGCTGCCGCTGTAGTGGTAGATGCCATAGGTCGGCTATTACCCGGCGTGCTCAATGACGAGACCTCTGCCCTCTTCGACTCCTTCCAGGATGGTCTGTTAGCTCCACCAGTCTATACCCGACCGGCAGACTTCCGCGGCTGGCAGGTACCCGATATACTCCTCTGCGGCGACCCTAAAAAAATAGACGATTGGCGCCACGAACAATCGCTGAAACGCACCGAAGAAAGAAGGCCGGGGCTGCTTGGGGAATAAGTGACACTTTATTCTTTTACAAACTTCCTGACATCCAAACCATTTACTTTAACGAAGTAAACCCCTGCAGGCAGGTGTTCCACATTGACTTCAATAGCTGCATCATTGTACTCATCAGCATACACTGTCTGCCCTAAATAATTAACAATAACGATCTCGTTGATCTTATCTGGTGCTGTAATTTTTAATGTGGTCGTCACCGGGTTAGGATGCAAACTGATAGTCTCCTTATTACTACTAAGCTCACCCACTCCAAGATTAATACAGTTAGACCCCACAACACGGATCCTGTTATTTGCCCTGTCTGCAATGTACACAAGCCCGTTAGCATCGACTGCTATGGCATCCGGCATCCTAAACTGTGCTTTTCTCGGATCAATGCAATCTCCATTGTATCCGTAATCTCCATTACCTGCAATTGTATTAATTACGCCGTCGGCATCCACGACATGAATAGTACAGGTACCAACATTTACTATATAGACATTGCCATCATTATCACAAGCCAATCCATAAGGACTTAATGGCGAATCCTGTGCATTTACCCCGTCCGGCCCATGCCCTGCCTTACCAGTCCCCGCGAATGTTGTAATGATACCCGAATTATCTATTTTGCGGACCCTGTAATTTCCATAGTCATTTACATATACATCCCCGTTCGCTGATATTGCTAACCTGTTTGGCTGAGCAAGCGAAGCTATTGTAGCCGGCCCACCGTCGCCATTAAAATCACGAACTCCGGTCCCGGCAAAGTTGCTGATGATACCCAAAGAGTTAACTTTCCTTATAACGTCATCACCTTGCTGCGCTATGTATACATTACCTCCATCATCAACTGCTACAGCTATAGGAGCATATAATTGTGCCGCCGTAGCGGGGCCGCCATTACCACTGCTTCCTTCTGTTCCATTTCCTGCAAACGCGCTGATAATCCCGGAAGTATTTACTTTACGGATACAGTGATTAAAATCATCGGCGATATATGCGTTTCCCGCTCTGTCAAATGCTATTGAAGTAGGATAATTTAACTGTGCATCAGTTGCAGGGCCTCCGTCACCTGAATAACCTTTTGTTCCATTTCCCGCAAATACAGTGATTATTCCCGCTGTATCTATTTTTAATATCCGCTGATCAGGTATCGTAGACGCTATGTACACATTCCGGTTAGCATCAACCGCTATACCATGTATCTCACCTATCTGTGCCGCAGTAGCAGGAGTACCTGCCACAGCAGTCCCGTTTGTTCCGTTCCCGGCAAATGTGGCTATTCGCTGTGCCTGCGAAAGGAATGGCATTGTTAATAGTAAAAACAAAAATTTCTTCATAGTGGCGTACTCTGTTAAGTATCTATAACGGAAATGAAAGGATTTTATTGAGTCTATGAATCGCGACTCCGACAAATACAACCCTACCTCATCACCACCAGCTTCTTCGTTACCATGTTCACTCCATCCACATCTATCCTGCACTGGTACATACCGAGAGTAAGATCAGCTGTGGAAATGGTCGTTTTACTACCCGTTAGCTGGTAGGTATGCAGCAGCCTGCCTGTAATATCATAGATGCGTATTGTTGCATTTGCATACATAGCACCGCTGTAGCTGATGGTACATGCTGTGCTGGCGGGGTTAGGATAGATGAATATTTCGGAATTTAAAGAAAGATTGTTTGTTTTTAATACAGGTATTGGTTCTTTACAGTTGGAGCATCCAAGATTAGGATTGTACTTTGCTACAAACATATTTTCCCCTCCAAATCCATTTAAGGTGTCACTTCCTAATATCATTTTACCATTAACATCACCAGTGATATAAATACTACCATTACAATCTGTTACCAGTCCTGCAGGATCATCCCCTCCGGATGGTAAAGCAAATGATTGTAACATTATACCCGACGGACTAAATCCTGCAAGTAACATTGGATCGGGACCAGTTGGAGGTATATGAAACAATACACTACCTTCTATTCCAATTGAATCTGGCCTAAGTCCGCCTGATAGCCAAATATTATTACAAGGGTCTACTGTCATTTCATATATTGAAATGGCCAAACCGGAAGTAGCATTTGATAATGGGTATAATGATTTCCCCCATAGCACATTACCGGAAGTATCAAACTTTAATAAGAAAGCGCCCCAATATAAACTACGATTAGAAAATGAATATGTGCCGAAAGAAAAAGCTGTGTCAAGAATAGATCCTCCTAAAAAAATATTATTGTTCTTATCCAGAGCTAAGGCACAAGGTTCAGCATTACCAATTGAACACTTAGCCCATAATGGATTACCTGACGTATCCAATTCAACCAAAAAAGCATCGGGTCTGAATGTTGTAATAGGCGGCATCCAACCAGTATGATTTAATGTTGTGGCACCAAATACCAAGCTTGATGATGTAAACCATCCCGAAAGATAAAGTCTATTATTAGTACCTATAAGCACCCGCTCACCATAATCGTTACCAATGCCTCCAAATGTTTTACCCCAAATATAATTTCCCGACGGATCATACTTAATTAAAAATATATCACCGGAATCTTTTTTAGTATTGAGAAATATATTGCCTTGGACATTTAAAACCGAATCATTAAATGTGCCAGTCACGTAAATATTACTCGCACTGTCTACGGTAATTCCTCCTATAACCATTAATTCAAATTTGCTGGCAATATTACCTTCACACTTAGACCATAATATATTTCCCAAAGGGTCTATTTTCATGATAAAATAACAATCATTTTTCGCTAGCCCTCCACCTTTAATATAATTTAAATTTCTTATTTTATGACTTCCAAAGGAAACACTATCAGTATATAGAATCCCAAGAACAAATAAATTCCCCCATGCGTCGGTTGCTAAATTAGTAGGTACACATTGTCCGTTTGTATCACTATTTATTGTCCAAAGTATATTACCAGAAGTGTCGTATTTAATGATTAATAGTTGAATTGAATCTATATTATTATATATTTTATGCCCAGGCAAGCATAGACTATCTGCTGTACTTCCACCAGCAGCATATACTCCTGGAAAGTTGCTAAATTTATCAATCGCAATTATACCGAGTTCGCTACCTCTACCGCCATTGCATAGATTTGTTTTCCCCCACTCCCATCCTTGCCCATAAGTGGACAAAGAGCAGAAAACACACAAAAACAAACCAATAAACAACAGTCCTTTCTTCATTTTAGGGTATAAGTATTTACAAATATAATATTTTACAAACAAACCGCTTTACCCCGTATTTCCTGCTCACAAACCACGATATTTGCACCCTAACAGGAATATTAGCGATAAAACATAATTTTTTTGTGTGAAACATAAAATTTATGTTACCTTTGCAGTCCGAAAAAAATCATAAATAATGGAAGCAGTAGCTTTTGTACACGAACAACTTACAGGAAAGAAAGAATTCCCAAAATTCAAGGCAGGGGATAACATCACTGTTAACTATAAAATTACCGAGGGTAATAAAGATCGTATCCAGTCATTCAAAGGCGACGTTTTAAAGCGCCAGGGTCGTGGATTTACGCAAACTTTTACCGTGCGTAAAATGTCTGACGGAGTAGGTGTTGAGCGTTTGTTCCCGCTTTTCTCCCCAAACATTGATTCTATTGTATTGAACAAGTCTGGTCGCGTACGTCGTGCCAAGCTGTTCTACCTCCGTGAGCGCCAGGGTAAATCTGCTCGTATCAAGGAAAAGAAACAGATACACCTGTCGGAAAAAGCGCCTAAGGCTGCTAAGCCTAAAGCTCCTGCTAAAGCAAAGGCATAATCTTTTCTATAAAGTATTGGTAACGGATACACCACGCGTGTATCCGTTATTTTTATGCCCCTACCTTTCACAATTATCAGTCACCCCCTCCAGCATCCTTCGTACGCCGTAGCCTTGGCGAAGGAGTACAGTATCCAGTATCCAGCATCTATTCCAGCAACCCTTTCATCAGGCTCCCCCACTGCGCGTCAGACATGCCCAGCCACGCACCGGCAGCCACCGCCAGGTTCCGGACTTTATCTATAATGCCGGCGTCCATATTGGCCACTTCGTTCCTGCCATAGTACCGGGCAGATAGTTGCGTAGCCCTTCGTTCTATAACAATAGTGCTGGTAGCATCGCTGCTAAAGAAATGCGCTGTTTCCTCATGCTTCTTATCCATCGGGTTCTCACTTGGCCGCACCCTCAGCGCAAGTGTCTCCATATCTATATCAGGGTAGTCGTCATATTCTATAGCCTCTATCTGCACCCAGTCAAATCCGCCACCTGCCTCCGGCCCCGGCCCGGGTATATCTATCCTTATATGATCGCCTTTGTGGGCATGCCTGCTCACGGCCTTACCATGGGCATCTGTAAGCCTGAATTCTGCGCTTACCGTGGTTGCGTATCGTTTCCAGTTGTTCACGTCCAGCAGCCGCTCTTTTGCATCAACAAACCAGTCTTCCGCATCCTCCTGCGATCGTGCAGTTACATGATGTTCTATGTTCTTTTCAAGCCCTTCGTGCTGAGTGGGAACTAAGTAGTGGTTTTCTTTCATGAGGGTCAGTTTTAATAACCTACAGAAAAATCTATGCCAAAAATGCTAATGTGGCTGTGAAATTTCGAAAATGGGTACTTTTGACAAAAATCAGCACATGGGCATAGCAGACAGATTAGCTAATATGAAAGCAGAACAAGCAGCAACCAATCTCGCAGCAGGACAGGAATTTTTAGCAGCCAACAAGCAGAAACCGGGCATTACAGAACTGCCAAGCGGCCTCCAATACGAGGTAATGACCGAAGGCACCGGCGCAAAACCAACAGCAAGCAGCAAAGTGACCTGCCACTACCACGGCACGCTCATAAACGGCACCATATTCGACAGTTCGGTACAAAGAGGCCGTCCGGCAGATTTCCCGCTCAACCAGGTAATAAAAGGCTGGACAGAAGGCGTACAATTAATGCCTGTAGGCAGCAAATGGCGCTTCTTCATTCCACCGCACCTTGGTTATGGCGACAGGCAGGTAGGCCCGTCAATAGGCCCTAACAGCACATTGATATTCGAGGTGGAGCTATTAGGCATCAACTAATATAACACATAAAAGAGACTAAGCAGGTGTATAGCACACCTGCTTTTTTTATGTCCCGTTTCTAAATTATTGTACTTTACGCAAGCATTGAACACACGCTTATGAAAAAGACACTGCTCACCATATTTACATTCATTACCCTTTCATCGCAGGCACAGACCATCGATAAATATTTTGAAAGCATCCGCAACAACAATGTAGAGCTTACCGCTTTCTTTTCGCTGATGCCCAAGGGCGGCGACCTGCATAACCACTACAGCGGCTCTGTGTATGCAGAAACTTACATCAGCTATGTAGTAGACCAGGACTATGCGATCAATGAAAATACGCTGGAAGTAAAGACCTCAGCGCCGCAGGGAGCCACCGGCTGGTATAAATTCTCTCAGCTCAATGCTATGGGACAGTTGCCGGCTTATAAACAAAAACTGATGCAGAAATGGTCTGTAAAGGATTATAACGGCGTCAGCTATCCGTCAGACAAACAGTTCTTTGAGACCTTTTCGGGTTTCGGCATAGCTAATAACAGCATGGAGCGCCTTGAGGTTGGGTTAATGGAACTAAAAGAGCGTGCAGTAAAAGAGAATGTGAGTTATATAGAGACCATGTTCACCGGCATACCCTGCGACAATATAGCATCTGTCGATACTAACTTTAATCACCTGCTGGAGCAGGCACAAGCTAACCATGATGAGGCATCCACTGTTAAACTTCTGGAGAAGCTGTATAAACAAATTGAAGACAAGAATGTAGCAGCCTGCGCAGCCACATTCAACAAAGACCTTGCTGCTATGCACAAAAAGCTGAAGATGGATGATGCGACATTTACCATGAGGTACCAGAACTATGTAACAAGAGTGGTACCACCGGTAAGCATATTCAAAGCGCTGGTAGCGTCATTTATGTCGGCCAATACAAGCCCGCTGGTCGTGGGGGTAAACATAGTAGCTCCGGAAGACAATGAAACCTCTATGCGCGACTACTGGCTGCATATGCAGATGTTCAGATTCTGCCACAACAAGTTCCCAAATGTAAAATACGCCATGCACGCAGGCGAGCTGACACTTGGCCTGGTAAAGCCGGAACAGCTCACCTGGCATATCAACGAAGCGGTGCGCACCGCAGGCGCTAACCGTATAGGACATGGCGTAGACGTTGCCTATGAGCGCAACAGCTATGACCTGCTGAAGCATATGGCAAAGACCAAAACAGCTATCGAGATAAACCTTTACAGCAATGAGTTCATCCTGAAAGTAAAGGAAGACCATCATCCGTTCACGCTGTATAAAGAGTTCAATGTGCCTATTGTTATCTGCACAGATGACGCAGGTGTGCTCCGCAGCAATCTTACACACCAGTATGTATTGCTGGCCAGCCGCTACAAAAATGTATCCTACGAAGATATCAAACGCTATGTGTTCAATAGTATAGACTACAGCTTTATTAAAGAAGATGCTGTAAAGGAAAAGCTGAAAGCACAGATCACGGAGCGTTTTAAAGTATTTGAAAAGGATGTGCTGACCACGCACCTCAACATTGCATACTAATGGCCTTCTACGACCTGCCCAAAGACGAACGCAATACGCTGGTAGCGCAGATAAGCCGTGAAGTGATGGGGGACATTATTCACAAGCGCAACAAACACCTGCTGCAATATTGTGCCGATGAGGATACCTACATTCGCAAAGCAGTCTACCTGGCCATTGGCAAGGCATATATGGCCGACAAGACATTGCTGCAGCCTATCATCACCTCACTAAACGATCTGCTCGCAGAGCCTGACCCCAAGGTGAGACAAACAGCAGTGAACGCAGCAGGAGAAATAGGTAAATATAACTTTGAGGCTGTTGTACATTTTTTCGATACCGGCCTGTTCGATGAACATCATTCTGTCCGCAATGCGGTTATAGGCTCTATGAAAAAGATGGGTGAAAAGAACCCCATACCTGTTATAGCATGGTCGCGCACCTACCTGCACCATGAAGATAAAGAGATACGCAGGGAGATATGCCACGGCATAGAGCTGCGTGGCCGCACTCACCCTGAAGATATACTTCCGCTCCTGCACGAACTACAGTATGATAAAACAAAAAGGGTAAGATGGACGCTTGTTCACGTCATAGGCCAGATCAGCTACAAAAAAGGCTGCCTTGAAAAAGTAATGATAGACCTCGTGACCTGGGAAAACAAAGAACTGGTAACCGATGCCATAGCAGAGATAATAGATGTGCATGACCGATACAAAGACTTCTCCTACTATACACAGGCTTATGTCAAAGACTATATTGAACAATACATAACCAGCAAAAATTAAGAATGGCCGGTCATATACTGACTCGGCCATTCCTGTTGATAACCCGTGTTATCTTCATTCTGCACACACTTTCTTTATTTCTTTTCAGGGTCCAGCTGATCCAGTCCCGGAGAACAATGCCATCTGCAACGTCCGTCATTTAATTTCAGGTAGTAGTCCGGATCAGTAGTTGGCACATCTATATTGTAAGCGCTGTGTTGCACAGGGTATACCATATAGTTGCTTTCCTTAGGTGCTTTAGGATAGTTACCCGTATAAGAGCTTGAGCTCTTATAGACTATTGGAGCAGGACACGTTTTTGCAACTGCCTTATGGTGTACCGCGGGTTTCTTTACCACTGCCACAGCTGGCGCAGCTTTATGATGTACGGTGGCATGATGCACTACTTTCTTAGGACAACTGCAAGCCTTTGTATTTTGCCCATAGCTGCCAACTGCGGTAAAGCCTATCAGCGCTATTGTTATTAGTATCGGTTTCATGATTATCAATTTTAATGCTACTTAACAGTAAGTAAATAGCGTGCCACGGAACCATAAGGAAATTAAAAGAATACCGTCTGATCTGTGGAAATGGCCTTGTTTCAACAATCAGTACATTAAATATTTATTTATACCAACAATTGATTTTTCACCCTCAAAGGGTTATGGCATTAGGCCGTTTTCGATTACATTTGACCTCTAAATCAGAAAAAACATGCAAGCCTGGAAAGATTATCAAGCTCAGAATAAAGACCGCTTCCTGGATGAGTTGCTGGACCTGCTCCGTATACCATCTGTAAGCGCCGATAGCAAATATAAAGGCGACGTAGCACGTTGCGCAGATGCGGTAAAGGAACATATGCTGAAAGCGGGTTGCGATAAAGCCGAAGTATGCCCTACCGCCGGCCACCCAATAGTATATGGCGAAAAAATGATCGATCCGAAGTTACCTACAGTACTGGTATACGGCCACTACGATGTGCAGCCTGCAGATCCATTGAACCTTTGGACAAGTGGTCCGTTTGAACCCGTAATAAAAGATGGCAAGATATATGCACGTGGCGCCTGTGACGACAAAGGCCAGATGTTCATGCATATAAAAGCCCTGGAAGTAATGGCTAAGACCAATTCCCTGCCATGCAATATAAAGGTGATGATAGAAGGTGAAGAAGAAGTAGGCTCTACTAACCTGGGCATCTTCCTGGAGAACAATAAAGAAAAGCTGAAAGCAGACGTTGTGCTCATATCTGACACATCTATGATCAGCATGGAAAATCCAAGCATAGAAAGCGGGCTGCGTGGCCTTGCCTATATGGAAGTAGAAGTGACAGGCCCTAACCGCGACCTGCACAGTGGTGTATACGGTGGTGCCGTAGCAAACCCTATTACCATCCTTTGCAAAATGATCGCTTCACTGCATGATGAGAACAACCACATAACAATACCTGCATTCTACGACAAGGTAGAAGAAATGAGCGATGCAGACCGCAAAGCGCTCAACAGCGCACCATTCAATCTTGATGAATACAAGAAAGAACTTGGCGTAAGCGAGGTTTGGGGTGAAAAAGGATTTACAACACTCGAGCGCACCGGTATACGACCTACACTGGAAGTGAATGGCATATGGGGCGGCTATATAGGTGAAGGCGCTAAAACGGTGCTGCCATCTAAGGCAAATGCTAAAATATCTATGCGCCTCGTGCCTAACCAGAGCTCTGACGAAATATCGAACATATTTGCAGACCACTTCAACAAGATAGCTCCGGCCGGCGTTACAGTAAAAGTGACAGCGCACCACGGTGGCGAAGCTGTTGTTACGCCTACCAACTCCCCTGCCTATAAAGCAGCAGCAAAAGCAATAGAAACTACTTTTGGCAAAGAGCCGATACCTACACGTGGCGGCGGCAGTATACCTATAGTTGCTTTGTTTGAAAAAACACTGGGACTAAAAACAGTATTGCTTGGCTTTGGTCTGGATAACGACAACATCCACTCCCCTAACGAGAAGTACGATGTATTCAACTACTACAAAGGCATCGAAACAATTCCATACTTCCACAAGTTCTTCACCGAATCTTTTGGAAAGTAGTATCCGAAATAATGATCAAATTGCAAAGAGCGAAGCAAATGCTTCGCTCTTTTTTAAACCCTAT
>JAOQAP010000097.1 GCA_025963465.1 Flavipsychrobacter sp. | reverse complement strand
GCCCTTCAGAAACCTCTATTGCTGTCTTATTGAACAGCTGCAGTACCTGTGGAAGGTGTTTACCATTTATCAGTGCCAGCTGCTCATAAGCAAATATGCTCATCACATCTCCGCAGAGTATACCTGCCGTAAATCCATACTTGGCGTGAACGGTAGGCTGACCCCGCCTTAGCGGGGCTTTATCCATCATATCATCATGTATCAGCGTGAAATTGTGAAACAATTCCACCGCAGCAGCACCGTGCCATGCATCTTCACTTATTTCCTGAAATAGCTCATTGGCCATCAGGCATAGTATGGGGCGTATGCGCTTACCACCGAGTTTTAGCAGGTATGTGCAGGGCTCATACAGCGTTGCCGGCGATGCAGGAAAAGGTAATGTAGCAATAAATCGTTCTTCGAAAGATGTTACGAGGTCAGTAAACGAATGCATTTATTTCTTTTTGTGTTTAGTATGTTTTGGTTTATCGCTATGCGGTTTACCAGCACCAGGTTTGCCATGCGGCTTATCGCCCCGAGGCTTACCTCCATCTCTGTAAGGAGTTTTAACTCTAGATGCTGAACCAGATGGAGATGTCCTTCTTCTATTTGTGTTTTCAGGTAATTCCAAAATCGAATAGTCTATCTGCCTTTTCTCCAGGTTAGCCGATGCTACCCGAACCTTCACTTTATCACCCATCGCAAAACGAAGGCCCGTGCTGCGTCCTACAAGAGCATACTCCCCTTCTTTAAATTCGAAATCATCATATTCCGTTAGCTCACCTACAGATACCATGCCTTCGCATTTATGTAGCACTGTCTCTGCCCAGAAGCCATATGTAGATACTCCGCTGATAACAGCTTCGAAATCTTCCCCTACAAAGCCCTGCATATATTCTACCTGTTTATACTTATTAGCAGCACGCTCAGTTTCCATAGCCCTGCGCTCCTGGTCTGAACAATGGCGACATTGAGTCTCCAGGTGTTTTATTGGATGGATATTATTCTCTACACATTGCTGTAGTATACGGTGTACCAGTACATCGGGATATCTGCGTATCGGTGAAGTAAAGTGACAATAATGTTCAAAACCGAGCCCATAGTGGCCTATATTATCCGTAGTATATACCGCCTTCGACATAGTGCGTATACCCAGCTGCTCCAGCACTTGTTGCTCCGGCTTTCCTTTCACCGTTTGCAGCATTGCATTGAACGATTTTGCTATTGTTTCAGGTGCACTCATATCAAATTTCACCCCAAAGCGGGCTGCGAATAATGCAAATACATGCAACTTATCTTCATCGGGCAGATCATGCACACGATATGGGAATGGTACAGGATCTCCCTTATACATGAGCCCTGCTATATATTCAGCTATCGTTCTGTTGGCCAGGAGCATGAATTCTTCAATAAGCTGGTGTGCTTCTTTACTTTCTTTTACTACTATGCCTATTGGCCTGCCGGATTCATCCAGCTGAAAGCGCACTTCTGTTGAAGAGAAGTTAATAGCGCCATTCGCAAATCGCTGGCTTCGCAGGTTCTTAGCAATTCCGTTCAGTACATGTATTTCTTGTTCATGATCACCATGAGCACCTTCTATTATTTCCTGCACCTCTTCATAAGCAAATCGCCTGTCGGAATGAATAACCGTTTTGCCTATCCAGTGTTCCTTTACTTTTCCTTCCTTATTTATCTTAAATATCGCAGAGAACGTATACTTATCTTCATGCGGACGCAGCGAACATAACTCATTTGACAATCGCTCCGGCAGCATTGGCGATACCCTGTCAGGCAGGTACACACTTGTAGCACGGCGGTAAGCTTCTTTATCCAGCGCCGAATCCGGTTGTATATAATGGCTCACATCTGCTATATGCACGCCTACTTCATAATAACCATCTTCCAGTGGTTTGAAAGAGATCGCATCATCAAAATCTTTTGCGTCTACCGGGTCAATAGTTACAGTAAGCGTTTTGCGCATATCCCTGCGCTTCTTTATCTCTTCTTTATCTACTCCTTCCGGGTATCTTGCTGCATCTTCCAGCACGTCGTCAGGAAAGCTGAGGGGGAATCCATTTTCCACCAGCAGACCCTGCATGGCAATCTCATTCACAGATTCGTTGGTAAGGATACTTACGATCTCCCCTACAGGATTCTTTGTATCTGAGGTCCACTCTACTATCCGGCCAATGGCGCTATCACCGTTCTTTGCGCCATTAAGCAGATGTAAAGGGATGAATATATCCACTGGTATCTTTTCACTATCCGGTATCAGGAATGCGAAATTCGGATGTACCTGCACCTTGCCACTAAATTCTGATTGCTTACGGCGTACTACATCTACTATCTTTCCTTTCAGGCGTTTATTATTGTCAGAGAATCCTTTTACCTCCACTTTCACTTCGTCACCATTCAGTGCGGTATGCATATTATCCCGCTCTATCATTATGTCCTGGTCCTGCTCAGCTACTATTACAAACCCCATTCCGCTCTTCGTCACTTCCAGTCTGCCGGTATAGGTTCTCTTTGCGGCATCTGCACCTTTGTTTCTTTTCTTTGTGTTTTTTGGCATCTATATTATTTAATCTTGTATAAAGGTAGGCTGAATTATGTTAATAGGACGATAAGTTAAATAAGTAAAGAACTGATAATATAAAAAGAATGGGTAGTCAATTAAATTTTCAATGCAAGCTATTGGTAATCTATTATTTTTGACGCAATGCCGATACGCATCAATAACCCGGAAAAAAAAGCCCGTATAGCTACTATCGCCACGCTCTCATTTATTGTATGCTGGGGCGCATGTATGGTGCTATGGGAGATAAAACCTTTCTGGATAGATGAATGGCGGGTGATCTATAACCTGAAGTTCAAAGATGCGACAATGCTCTGGGGCCAACTGGATTACCTGCAGCAGTTTCCCAGGGTCTACCTGCAGCTCGTAAAAACATTTACTTCTTTTTTCGACTATGGATATACCTCACTAAGGGTACCTTCTTTTATAGTTGGCACTACCCTCCTGCTGTTCAGTTACAGGTTGATGAACAAAATATACAGTCATGATAATTACACCCGGTTTCTGTTCGTAATGATACTGGTATCTGCTTCTACATTTACAGATTATTATGTGCAGATAAAGCAATACACCATGGACCTGCTACTGCCTATGGTAGCTATATGGCAACTAATAGAATTACTAAGACTAAAAAATGTTACCGTGCTTCATAAAAGCAGGTATGCATTACTATGCAGCAGTTTCGCCATTGCACCATTCTTCAGCTATACATATCCCATAACAATTGCGCCTGTATTCCTGCTCCAATTATTGTCGAGCATACAGATATTAAGGAGAGATAACGCCGATAAGATCAATATGCTCATCAGGCAGCTATTCCCTCTACTTCTATGCACAGTGAGTATTTGCATCTTCTACGTAATAGACGTAGCACAGCTAATGAAAGATAAAGGTATGCAGCAGTTTTGGGGACACCTGATGATGACAAACGGATTTAGCTGGCATACGTTCTTCTATGGCTTGTACAACCTGTTTGCGGAAATAGGCTCAGGAACCATTTACTGGTATCTCTTCGGTATACTCGGGATTCTTTCATTTATCTACGGTATTTACTTTTGCATTAAACACATCAGGAGTTCTGACAATAGCATGCACACTATCATGGTGCTATACAGTGTAATACTATTATTGTTGATGATCGTTCTTTTTCTTGCAGGAAAATATCCTTTAGGAGAACCCCGGTTGAACGCATGTTCTATACCGGCTATATCCATACTTATCATACACCTTCTTGACACAATGAACAAAGAACGTCGTTGGAAAACAACTTGCGGCATACTTTCATTGCTACTACTGGCAGGTGTTACCGGCAATATTTACTCTACCTGCTATGCAAGTTTTACCGGCCCTTCATTTACAAAAAAAATGAACATTTATCGCCGGACAGAGCAAGCCATACATCTGGCAGAATCAAAAAATATACCTATACTCATTACTCCGGGCATAACATGGCCTTATGAGCAAACACTGAACCTCCCTTATCATACTACAATGCCGGGAGACTGGGTATTGAAAACATACCCTGCCTATCATGTAGCAAAGCAGGTACTTGTATATCCCATTAACTCTATAACAAAGGCAGATGAAGCATTGAAACAACTGCCACAGGATGTAACAACAGTGCTGGTAGGTAACGGAGAAGAATACCAGGTAATTAAGCGGTAAATATCATTATTGCGTACCTGATCTTTTTCCGGTAGTATCTGTTGCTTCAAGTACTTTCTTCTCGATATCTCCTTTTTGCCGGGCAAGATATCGGTTACTCCTGAAAAAATCACCAAAGCCATCAAATGATTTACGCCAGCTGACACCAAATCCGCTTCTGATAATGTCCCTGTCAAGAGTGATATCATAATCGCTGCTACGAAAAGCATTGAGACGCACATTGCTATTGTGGCTCAGCAGGTATTGTATCCTGAAGTTCGGGGTAATAAATGCGGAAGAAGATGCGCTACCCGTAGATCGCCCCCAGTCAGATGTAGCACCCGCTTCCAATACGAGCCGGTCGTTAAATAAATTCCTGTTCAGATTTACTGTTGCCTGGCTCCTGCTTGTTGCTATTGTCTGGTCACTGTAGCTGTAGTTTTGATACTTTACGGCAACATTCAGTTGCTTATCTCCGGTCAGCTTATTTACAATAGATGTCAACCCGTTTGATGCAGAGCTGGAAAATATCTGGTTGAAGTTATTGATACTTCCTGTACGTAACAATCCTGAGCCACCGCCATCCGGTGGAATAAAACTACTGATGAGCAAAAGCGAGCCTACCTGTTGTGTCTTTTGCCTGTCGTCATAGTTAATAAGCGTTAACTTCCTGTAGGCATAGGTGCTTTGCGAATGCTTGTCCTCTAGGTCAAGGTCAAAAGTGAGCGAAGGGCTTTTCAGGGAGCCCTTCATATGTAATATCACATCTACCCATTGAGGTGTTTGCGCATCAGAAAGATCATTGCCTGTTATCAGTGTTTTATCCGCATCAGTAAGCAGGTCATACAAGCGGGCCTTTGCAGGGTACACAGCATCCACATTAAGATTTGTCTCTCCAAACGGCCCATTGAAACTAATAGTACTCCCTGCATTAAGCTTAAACTGGCGTACAAACAATTTACGGAAAGTAAACGTGTACAACCCATCATCAATAGTATACAACCCGGTGATGTGTATATCATTATCAGGCGGTATGTCCAATTGTAACCTGCCGTCTCCACGCGCCATTATCTCATCTCCTGTAGATGGGTCGAGCACAATATGCATTTCAGCCAGAGTATTAAGATTGCCATCTATGTTGATGTGGATTTTGAATTTGTCTTTGCGTACAGGTTTGTCCTGGCCCTTACCATAAGTTTTAAATGACACATAGCTATAGGTACCAACTTCTGTGCCGGAAGTAACTGGTATATACATACGCGACTTAGCCGCAGGCACTGCATTATATACATTAAGCCGCACATTATTAAATGGCCCCCTGATATTGAAAGAGTCCATTCCTGCAATAATATCGCCGTAAAACAAGCTATTGTCAGAGCTGGTAAGATTCAGCATCTCTATCTTCTTAGACCGCACAGAAAGCCGCATCCTCATGTCTTTGAACATATTATGAGAGAAGCGTCCCGTAAGCGTAGCAACGTTTTTGTACTTGTCATACACCTGCACACTACCATAACTGATAGTACGGTTATCAACATAGATATTTGCAGTCGGTATTGTGTAACTGCACCCTGTATAATCTACATGAAAACCCGCATTGGTCAATGCTACGTTCCCTTTCAGAACAGGCTCATATGCCGCGCCTCCAAAGTCGATACTTCCATTAAGCCTGCCTGATAACTTGCTCATGATACCCGTAAGAAATGGAGACGCCCATACGACCGGGGCATTTCTAAATTCTATCTTACCGTCCAGTTTTTGATGGGTAGCGCTGTCAAACGAAATATTACCTGACGCATTTACAGAAGCATCGTCCCTGAAAATACCCGTCTGGGGATCCAGGCTGTACAATTTTTTTGCACCATCATAGTCCCCAATGAAGTTAATAGTACCTACTGTATCTGTGCCCAGTTTCACCCCGGTCGCTTTCAGGTTCGCACTCACATAAAGGTCCTGGAATATCTTGTCGATCTTTATTATGCCGTTCACACGCCCATCTGGCTGATAACCAGCCAGGCCGGCCCACGAACCAAACTGGCCAAGATCAAGATTTTCTGTACTTACAATAAGCGCTTTTTGATTGTTCTGCAATGCCGTAGCTGCCGTTATTTTCTGTAATCCGGAAGTAAGGGCAAATCCTTCCACAGAAAGATACTTATCACTGTATACAATCTTACTATTACCTGCTATGTCCCACTTCACCTGGTTCAAGTAAAACTGCGATGGCAATACTGTAAAAAATAAAGAGTCTTTCCTTGCTATCACCTGCCCGTTAAGCGTAATAGAGCTGCTTGGGTCAGGCGTGGTCGTAGCAATGGTAAATGATACAGAGTCATTGCTCAGTGCAGATGTAAGGCTTAAAGAACCACTCAGAACACTGTCACCTATGATCACATTTTCTATCGTAGTGTTAAGGCTTATTACATCAAGGTTGCCCTGCCCGCTAAGGGTCAGTTTGTTCATATGAAACTTGCCTACACTGCCATTAGGCACATTTGCATTCAGGGTCACCTTTTGGGCAGTTGTATTCAGTGATCCGCTTATTACAGATGAATCAAATCCCCTGATAAATGGCAGTGTAACAGCAAGTATACTATCTATGTTTAGTGTTGTTACCTTAAATGAAAAATTTTGCTCAGGTGCATATTTCTCAGGCATACCGATGTAGTTAGGTATGTAACGGGATAAGTAATACTGAATAGAAGCCGGTAACTTGCTGAGCTGATAGTTACCTTGAATACTGGCTATTATATCATTACTGTTTATGGTAAGCTGTTTATTACCATCGCTACCGGTAGCATTGACCAGCACGGAGTCTATATCAACCTTATGGTTGTTCCTTTTAAGATCTATATTATTCAGCTTGGCATAACCGGAGAAATTATCAATATTGCTACCTGTACAGTTAAGATCAAAGTCAGCAGCAGCTGTCACAGAATCTTTTAAAAGATTGATAGCTCTGAAATTGCAGTTAAGCAGATGGGCTGTGGCATTGATGTGCACATTCTTATCACCATAGTTGATACCACCGTCAAACTCCAATGCGAGGTTAGGATCATCAACGATCAGCGTACCATTAAACTGTTTTTTTGCAAGTGTACCATGCGTTATGATGTTATGATACGCATACTTATTGATGCCTACCTCTTTTACTACACCATCAATATTCAACTGCGCATGATCAGGATCAAATGATCTTCCGGCAATATTTTCTTTAAGTGTGATGTTGCCGAACAAGGGCTGTCTTAAAAATGTTCCTATCTGCACATTGTCTGTAGCTACAGTACCGGAATAAACAGCACTATTGCTATTGAATCCGGGTATGCTCAATTTCACATTAGTGGTTATAGACCCGAGATTGGTATTGAATATTCCATTGACAGCAAAATTTTCGATATACCCATCATACCTGCCATGAAAATACGCGTATACCAGCTTATCCATTGCCACGTCAGTACT
>JAOQAP010000087.1 GCA_025963465.1 Flavipsychrobacter sp. | reverse complement strand
GGTGATCAATGATTCTGTGATAAACGTAACCCTCAATAAGTGGGGCACATGGTGGTGGGAAAATCTGACAGGTTCATATAGCTACGAGAACAAAGACTATTAATTTAACCTTATAGATCCCGGCCACTGTTATGAGCTCACCTTGAAGCATCCTGCAGATCAATACGTACTCGTCTATGAAGTAGGCGACCAATGGAAGGTAGTAGATATGAGCAAGGTCGGTCCCAAGCAGGAATGAGTACTTATTTTGTGCCCAGGAAACCTTCTACATCATTGTAGAAAATATCTGCCCGTTCAAAGAATGGCAGATGACCACAATGGTCATACTCTAAAAGCTTTGCGCCGGGTATATCTTTTGCGGTCTTTTTACCCAGCTCTTTATAATTGCCCATGCGCGCTGCTATTTCAGGGGGTGCATCCCGTGCTATCTTTGTCTTGTCCTCTTTACCAACGATCACTAATGTCGGCACTTTAATATTGGGAAACTCATACACTACCGGTTCTGTGAATATCATGTCATAAGTGAGCGCACTCACCAAAGCATATTGGTCTGCATTTGCGCTCTTCATCATTCCATATTGCACGTCTGCCCATTTACGGTAAGACTCAGTCCAGTTTGCATAGTATTGCTTTTGATACTTCAGCACTTGTTCATAAGTCGATGTTCTTTCTTCATCGTACCATTTATCCACTTTCCGATAAGGTGCGCCTTTGGCCCGCCAATCTTCGAGGCCTATCGCATCAGCCAATACCAGCCTTGATACTCTGTCAGGATATTCCAAAGTAAAACGTGTTGCCAGCATACCACCTGTAGAATGGCCTATGATACTTACCTGTGTGACATTCAGAGTGTCCAGCAACTGCTTTGTGATCAATGCCATTAACGAAAAACTATACCTTACTACAGGTTTTGATGATTTGCCAAATCCCAATGCATCCGGGGCAATTACCCTGTAGCCTACCCTATTCAGCTCTTTTATTGTAGTTTCCCAATATGCTGCAGGGAAATTCTTGCCGTGCATCAGTAATACTGTTTTACCGTTCCATGCCGGTGGGCGCTCGTCCATATAGGCTATTTCCACAGGCTTGCTTTCCACAACCGTCTTCATCCATTTTACAGGATAAGGGTAAGTATAATGTTCCAACCGCCAGCCAAGGGTATCTGGCTGGGCCGATACCCAGCCAAACAGAAATATAACGAGTGTCATTAAAATATATCCGCATTTCATCATAATAGCTTTTCACATTCGCTCACCAAAATCAGACCGCGAGAGCTATCTATACTACCATAAACAAACAATGATGCGGATTTTATACTTTGTGGCATATTTCACAGCAATTGTCTGACCAAAACACTCCAAAGCTAGAGCGGGGATTATCGCTCACCCAGGCCACAGCTATCAATATGATAGATATGGTAGGTATAGGGCCGTTCGTCACTATCCCCATGATCGTCACTATCATGCACGGGCCTGCAAGCATTATTGCCTGGCTTATAGGTGCGTTGCTGGCGTATATGGACGGCATGGTGTGGTCTGAGCTTGGCGCTAAGTGGCCAGAAGCAGGGGGTAGCTATGTGTTCCTGCAGAAGCTGTTTGGTGAACGTAAGGCAGGCAGGCTCATGTCATTCCTGTTCATCTGGCAGTCAACCATACAGGCTCCTCTTGTTATAGCCAGCGGCGCCATAGGCTTTGCCAATTACTTTTCTTACCTCATACCACTTGGCTTCCTGCAAAAGAAGATGGTGAGCGGAGGATTAGTTATACTACTGGTAGCGCTCCTTTACAGGAATATAAAAAGTATAGGCAAAATATCTACAGTGCTATGGATAATAACCGGCGGCACTATAATATGGCTTATCCTGTCCGGCATTCCCCATTTCAATGCAGCGCAGGCTTTTGATATTCATTTAGACAGCTTTAGTACTTCATCACTGCTGTTTGCAGCAGTGGGACAGGCGACTTTAAAGTCAGTTTATTCTTACCTGGGCTACTACAATGTATGCCACCTGGGCGCTGAGATAAAGGACCCGTCACGCAATATACCACGCAGTATCTTATTGTCTATTACCGGTATTGCTATCTTCTACCTTGGTATGCAGACAGTGATATTGGGTAACATACCATGGGAAGTGGTTGCTAAATCAGAGTTTGTAGCCAGTATCTATTTTGAGCAATTGTACAATCATACAGTAGCACAGGTGGCCACAGCCCTTATCCTGGTTATTGCGTTGGCATCGCTGTTCTCAGCAATCCTCGGCTATTCCCGCATACCCTATGCCGCAGCACAGAATGGCGATTTTTTCAAAATATTCGCCAGAGTACATCCTAAGCATAAGTTTCCACACATATCCCTGCTGGCTATTGGCGGGCTGGGATTTTTATTTAGTTTATTGTTCAGGCTTGGAGAAGTAATAACTGCCATCCTGATGATGCGTATTCTTATACAGTTCGCATCGCAGGCTGCTGGCCTTATTGGCTGGCACTATATGAAGCCCAAAGAAGATCGCCCTTATAAAATGCCCTTGTTTCCTATTCCGGCTATACTTAGTCTACTGATATGGATGTTCATCTTTTTCAGTAATCAAACAAAGTACCAGCTGTATGCGCTGGGGGTAATTACTTCCGGCACTATTGCATTTTACGTGAGGAAGGCACTTACTAAGCCTGTATCAGCATAGACCTCATAGATATGGAGCCCATCTCAAATTTATCGTTGAAGAAGGTAATGTGCTCATTCTTTTGCTGCAGTCCCAGTATGTAAAACAACGGCAGCAGATGGTCATAGGACGGATGGGCCATAGATGCTGTATTGCCGAGTATTTTCTGGTAGTTCATTATAGATGCGTGGTCGCCTTTCTCCATCCATTGTGTGAACTTTGTATCAAACTCCAGCGCCCAGTCATATACCTTATTGCCACCGCCCCAGTCTACCTTGCCGAGGTTGTGCACCAGGTTACCACTACCTATTATCAGTACGCCTTTATCTCTTAGCTTATTCAGCTCCTTGCCTATTTCGTAGTGATATGCCGGTGGCTGGTCGTAGTCAAGGCTTAGCTGGTATACGGGTATATCTGCTGCCGGATACATAGGTAGCAACACGCTCCAGGTACCATGATCCAATCCCCAGCTATCGTCAGATTGTATATGACTGTGAGTGACCAGTTCTTTGGTAAGGGTGGCAAATTCCGGTGTGCCGGGTGCGGGATATTCAGCATCGAACAGTTTTTTAGGGAACCCTCCAAAATCATGAATGGTTTTAGGATGGCTCATACCTGTCACCTTCGTGCCCTTCGTTATCCAGTGGGCAGATATTGATAATATAGCCTGAGGGCGTGGCAATGTTTTACCCATGGATTTCCAGCTATTGCTATAGACATTCTCTTCTATGGCGTTCATAGGGTTACCATGACCAATAAATAAGACGGGCATTCTTTGCGATGCTGGCAAACTGCTACCCAGCGCTGATAAAGCGGATAATGTGGACATACCTGTTATTTGTGCAGCAGCTAATATGCCGCCGGCTTTTATAAATGATCTTCTGTGCATTAAATGAAGATTACGACTCGTAAGGCAGAATAAACTTAATTCATTCGCTGCACAAATTTACGTGTATATACATTCATAATGAAATTTGCATGATTATGTGTGTATAAAGTACAGTTATAATCAATGCTTTTCCTAAATTTATAGCTATGCCTGCAAAAATTACCGATGTCTACTATGAGCATTTGTCTAAAGACAAAAAGCTTCTTCCGCTGTTGGATACCGTGGAGCCTTACATCCTGAAAAAGAGGAAGAACATTTGCATCAGGTTATGCGCCAGTATTATGAGCCAGCAACTGTCTACCAAGGTAGCGGACGTTATTTTCGGGCGCTTCCTGGAGTTATATGATGGCAAAGAACCTACACCGCAGCAGATACTGGATACTCCCTTTGATAAGCTGCGCGGCATAGGCCTGTCGAATGCAAAGGTGAGCTACGTGCAGAATGTAGCGCAATACGTTATTGAGCATAAAGTAGATGATAAGAAATTTTATAAAATGACGAATGAGGAAGTCATAGAATTCCTCACACCCATAAAAGGAGTAGGCAGGTGGACAGTAGAAATGCTGCTTATGTTTACCCTTGGCCGTGAAGATGTATTTGCAGTAGACGACCTGGGCATACAGCAGGCAATGGCAAAGGTGTATAAGCTGGACGCTACCGACAAAAAAGGACTGAGAGAAAAGATGCTGAAGATATCGGCCAAATGGGCGCCATACCGCACCTATGCCTGTTTTTATCTCTGGAAATTTAAAGACACGAAATAGAAACAGTAATTAAATGATCCTTATTTTCGCACATAACATGATAGTTCCCCTTTAGGGGCCGGGGGTATGAAGGACTACTACAAAATACTGGGCGTAAAACCTTCAGCTACGCAGCAGGAGATCAAAAAGGCATACAGGGCACTCGCGTTTAAATATCACCCCGACAAAAATCCAGAAAGCTCACTGGCAGAAGCTGCTTTCAAAGAGATACAGGAGGCCTATGCTACCCTTTCTGTACAGCAGAAAAGAGAAAAGTATGATGATGAGCGCTGGCTTTCCGGTATGGGCAGCAAGACGCAGTATAAAGAAGCTATAACTCCACAATGGCTCATCAGCATCTGCAAACAACTGAATGAGAGCCTTGCCGTGATGGACACACACCGTATGAGCCAGGGAGCATTGCAGGCTTATATCCTGCTCATTCTTACAGATGCACACATTGGCATACTACAGCAACATAATGACCTTTCTACCAACCGCATCATCATCAACGAAATACTGAAAGCCACTGTTAAACTTGAAGTAAGCTACCTTACTGATATTACGCACAGGCTACTGATACTGGCAAAAGACGACAATGATATGATGCTGGCGATATATAGCTACGGTGAAGAACGGGCTAAGGAGAACCGCAATGAAAGACTAAGGCCATATATTATCCTGTTGATCACTTTACTGCTTTGCCTGTTCATGTATCTGTTTGGCAACTGGAAATGATCAGGAAGAAAATCCGGTCTTTACTTTCATACCTTCTATTACATTGTAGATAATAGGGCACCGGCCGTAGTGCATTAGTGTACCTGATAGTCTTGCCTTAAAGCCATTCTTATGAAGGTGTGGAAAATCACGACACTCGGTAAAGCGCGCTTCGTAGATGGTGCATTTATTATCAGCAAGGAAATGGCACGGCATTGTGTTGATGTAACAATTTCCGGCCAGGCTTTCTTCTATGTATTTCTCTTTGGTATCTTGTTCTGATAATTGTAAGTGATTGGCCAGTGAGCCCACCTCTTCAGCAGTTACATTGATGACTAGTGTCTTGCAGCAATTACCGCATGCTGTACAATCTACAGCTGCGCTCACCTCATCGTTGAGCATATGCGCCATGTTGTCCAGTTCAGTATCCTCATGCATACGAATGGAATGAAGAAAATGATCATTTTCCTCTTCCTTCTCTGTAGCGGCTACAGCTATGAAACTAAGATCTGTCTGGTACAATAGGCTGCAAAGGTACAATTATCATTTTATTCGCCCTGCTTCGTCTATTGACTTATTCCTTTGTTCTGCCGACTTACTTTTGCCGAATGAATAAGTTACTGACACAGAATATAGCTGGGAGGCATACCTGAACTTTGAATCTGCCCTGAAATTATCCGCGAATACATGTGCGCCTACACGGTTAAGATAAAATGGGTCAGCAGCAAACAGGTTGAGCTGAAAATGCTTGCTGATCTTTTTTGATAGGCCCAGCTCCATATATAAGTTGGCATCGAACGTGGCGTTGACAGACCATCTTCCTGCGCTGTTGTAGCCTGCATATGCTTCCAGTTGCCAGTCTTTGCCTAAATTAAAACGGCTGTTCACACTCAGCGAATATCCTGTCCACTCCACGTGCCTTGTCCGGTTATTGATGACCGCGTTGTCGACTGCATAGAACACACTACCTCCGGCATTAAGCGTCCACCATTTGAATAAGTCTTTATTGAATAAAAGGGAATAGTAGACATCACTATGCCCGGCAAAATTGGCCGAAGTATTGTAGATCACTTTAGTACTATCATCTGCCGTTGATATATCTCCTATCATATTGGTAGCATGTGAAAATGCAACAGTAGATATCAGGATGTTCTTATAGCTATGTTTCAGCTCTATATTATTGCTGTACACCGGAAGCAGATCAGGATTACCTTTACTGTAGTTATACTGGAAGGAATAATAAATAAAGGGATTTAGCTGGCTGTATGCAGGCCGCTCTATACGCCTGCCATAATTCAGTTCGAATTGGTCATTGCTATCCATGGCATAGTTGAGGTAGGCTGTGGGGAACAGAGATAGATAATGCCGGTCAAACTGTTCGTTGTGTATCGACTGTATTCCGCGCGTATTAGTTTGCTCTGCTCGCAGGGCGGCACGCATATCCCACCTGGCTCCAAATTTGCGAGACAATGTACCATAAACAGCATTGATCTGCTCCTTGTAGATAAACCTGTTTGTCCTGCCCGTATCGTTGAGCCACATGCCACTTTCATACAGCCTGAATAGCGCGTTGTTATCTGTTGTTACTGCGCTGCTCTTAATACCTGTTTCAATTTTTACGCCATTCTTAAAGCTGCGCGTATAGTCTGCCTTTATACTATACACATTTACAGATGACAGCTGCCTGCTGTTCATTATTGCAGGGTAAGGAAATGCGTTCATCAGGTAGTCATAACCTGTATTATTTATATCCTGCCGGGCGTTGCGGTTAGATAACAGGTAGTCAAAATTGATGTCAAGAGCACTTTCTTTATTTACCTTATAAGTTATGTAAGCATTAGTCATCACATCCTTACGAATAAACCCATCTGCATCAGTTACTCCGTTATAAGAATTAACGGTTCCGCTTACGTCTGAATTGCCGCTCCATATATATCCATTATTGGTATTAGGATGATAAGTTGCTCTTGTGCTGCTCCCTATTCTTACTTTATCATTCACATCGTAGTCGGCGGTAAATCTTAATACAGTATTACTGAACCGTTCCTTAGGAGTAGAGTGTACATAGCTGCTGCCGGTCGTATTACCGGTTGCAGGGTTGAGAAAATATAAATGTTCAGTCCAGTCGGCAAAGCCTATGGCTTCCATATCACTTCCGCTTAGCGACAGGTTTAACTTACCTACTTTATAATTAAGCAATGCGCTTTCATTGCGATGAAAATATATACCCTGGCCGTAAGATGCCATCACATTTCCATTCCAGCCTTCTCTCTTATTTTTTTTCAGTTTTATATTAATGATACCCGTGTTTCCTGCTGCATCATACTTTGCTCCGGGCTGAGTTATAAGTTCTATCTGCCCTGTTTCGCTTGCTGTTATGGCTTTCAGATATTGTGCCAGATCATCGCCGGATAGGTACACAGGTCTGTCGTCTATAAGCACCAGCACACCCTGCTTGCCATGCATAGAGATGTTGCCGTTCTGATCTACTGTAACACCGGGCAACCTGCGAAGCATATCCAGTACGGTTGTACCGGCGGCTGTAGTTGTGCCTTCCACATTCACAACTGTCTTCCCGAGGCTCATTTCTATAAACGATTTTTTCGCTGTTACAGCTACTTCATCAAGTGTATTATTCTCTTTTATTAGCGTAAGGATATATGTATGGTCACCATTATCTTTCAGTTCCACAGTCTGCATATTTGTTGTATAACCTACCGAAGTAGCAGCAATGATATAACTGCCATAAGGAACATCTTTCAGAAAAAATCCGCCCTTGTCATCTGTAATATCAGACATTATCCATGATGAGTCTTTTGCATTCAGCAATGATACTGTAGCAGCTATGGCATCATGCCCGTTAACTCCCACATGGCCTGATACATTGGTTGTTTGCGCAATCAGAGGTTGTGCGGATAACAGGGATATAATAAGAGAGATGTTTATAATTAACCGGCGCATACACGTCGTTTGTTCCGCATCAAAAGTATTGCGCTGTATCGTCGGGTGTATAAAAATTAACCCTAATTAACGCAGAAGGCCGGTCCTTTCGGGCCGGCCTTCAATGCTATAACTGTGTACTTACTAATTCAAACTTCTGAAATCGACCGGCACCAGCTTACTACAGCCCGGCTCCTGCATGGTCACACCATATATTACATCCACAGACGCCATTGTCTGCTTGTTGTGCGTTACAATGATGAACTGCGAGTTGTCGGAGAACTTGCGGATCATCTGCGTGAACTTGCCTACGTTGGCATCATCCAGTGGCGCATCTACCTCATCCAGTATACAGAACGGAGCAGGCTTGATGAGGTATATCGCGAACAGGAACGCCGTAGAGGTAAGTGTTTTCTCTCCTCCTGATAGCTGCGTCAGCGTACTTGGCTTTTTACCTTTAGGCTGCGCATATATTTCTATACCGCTGTCTGCTACATTCTCAGGATCTGTAAGACGCAGGTCGCAACTATCATCTTCTGTGAACAGTGCTTTAAATACCGTTACAAAGTTCTGACGCACCAGGTTGAAGGTCTCGGCAAATTTAGCATTTGCTGTATTCTCTACTTCCTGTATTGTAGACAGTAATGATTCCTTTGCATTCACAAGGTCATCACGCTGCTCTACGATGAAGTCGTTACGCACTTTCATTTCCGTATATGCTTCTATCGCCGTAGGGTTTATTTCACCCATATTGTCGAGGCGTTTCTTCATTTTCTCTGTGTCAGCGGTCAGCTCTTCTATGCTTAGCTCTCCGGTACGTGGCTGGTCCAGTATTTCGTCAAGCACCACTTTGAATTCTATTGCGAGGCGCTCGCTCATTCCGGCTACCTGCACTTTCATAGTACCCAGCTTTTCCTTTATACCATTCAGCAGTGTTTCCGCATGCTCTTTTTCACGACGCTTCTGGTTCAGTTGTCCTTCCTGTGCGCTTATGTTATTCCGCATCTCGTAGTAAGCGCGGTCTTTTTCATTCAGTACTTTTTCTTCTGTATCCTTACGGCTCAGCAATTCATACAGTTCGTTGTCACCGCTGTGCAGGGTCTTTTCAGTCTCTTCCAGTTGTGTACTTATCTGCTGCAGCTGTTCGCTATTGGTTGCTATCTGGCGCTTCAGGTCGGCCAACTGGTTGTTGCGAAAATTCAGTTCCTGCTTCAGGTTATCCAGTTTACTGTGCTGGCGCGTATAGTTGATGTTCTGCTGGTTGTAGTGCTGCGTAGCATCATTAAATGCCTGCTCTACTGCACGGAACTCCGTATCCGCATCCTGTATATTGGCCTGCAGCCCCTGCAGCTCTTCTGTTATCGTTTCCAGCGCTTCGCGTGTATCGCGTATGCTTTCGTGCGTATCATCCAGCTGATCCTGTATTTCCCGCAGGCGTTTGTCGCCGTTCTGGTTCAGGTGCTCGTAGTTCTCTATCCTGTGAGCAAGGTTCACACTATGGTTTTGCATAGTGTTTATCTCCCTGCGTGTTTGTTCTATTGCTTTATCGTTCAGCTCCTGGTTAAATCCTGTGATGAGCGTTTGCGTATCAGCTATAAACTGTTTCAGCTCAGCTGTAGTAGCCGTCAGGTCTTGTATCTCCTTCGCAAGGCGCTCCAGGTTCTTTGCACGACCTATCTTATTTCCTTCAAACAAGCCGATGGATCCACCGCCCAGTGTATACTTGCCGCGTATCATCTTACCGTTCTTACCCACCAGCACATTGCCATTCTCCAGCGGTATATCTGTTACGTCTACACCGTCATTGGTAATGTACACATGGCCCAGCAGGCGTTTTGCCAGCTCTGCATATTGTTCATCCACAGTTACCACATCCAGTGCAGATACCGAGTCCTTTGGCACCGCTGTTGTGGTCTGCTCATATTCACCCAGGTGGTTAAGTATAAAGAAGTTCGCTTTACCTTTTTTATTGGCATCCAGCAGCGATACTGCTTTGGCGGCTTCACTAGTATCTGTTACTATATAATAGTTCAGGTAATTATCCAGTACATTTTCCAGCGCTGTCCTGTATTCGTTCTTTACTACGAATACGTCTGATAGCAGTGGGGCATCATTGTTCCATTCCTTATTCTTCTTCAGGAACTTGATACTGTCGGGGTAACCCTCCAGGCTATCCACAAGCGATTTCAACAGGTCATGTTCATTACGGCGGCTATCCAGCTTACGGTTTTCCTCTACCGATTTAGCACGTAAGGTTTCCATTTCTTCCTGGCTCTGCAGTATCTTAGACTTTACCTCTTCATACTTGCTGATGAGGTCCTGCAGTTCATTTTGTTTATCGCCCAGCTTTTCTTCAGTGTCCGTGCGTTCTTCGTTCAGTTGTTTTACCTGTGTGGTGCGCTGTGTTTTTTCATCCTGCACCTGCTGCATGCTACGCTGCAGGTTCATTACCGATGTATCAGCTATAGCGACCTTCTTTTCCGCTTCAAACTGGCTGCGCTGTCTCTGCTGGTAGTCATTACGCATTTTTTCCAGCACCTGTTTCTTCTCATCAAATGCTGCACGCTTTTCGTCCACCGTGCCACGCAGTGTTTCCAGCTCTGCTTTTATCTGGTCTATACCTGCGGATTCTTCGGCTATCTGCTTTTCAGAGAATGCTATAGACTCTTCCAGGCTTTGTGATTGCCCTCCGGCACCTGACAAGAAATCACGCAGGCTTTTCTCACGCTCTTTCAAATGTTCGAGGCGCTGTGCTGCAAGCTTTTTATCGCTTTCCAGTTGACGAACACGGTTGAGCAGTTCGTTGAATTGCTTTTGCAATCCGTTCAGTTCCTGCTCCTTAGCTATAAGCGTTACCTTCTGCTGCTCTACACTCGCCTCTTCTGTTGCTACTATTGCTTCCAGCTGCGTTCTGCGGTCGGTCTCAGTATCGTGTTGCTCGTTGAGTGTTTTGTATTGTTCGTTAAAGTGTTCCAATGAAGCCTTTGCCAGCTCCACGCTCACCTCTTTATATTCTCCTTTTATCTGGAAGTAGCGCTCTGCCTTCTTCGCCTGGCTTTCCAGTGTGCGCAGGTTATTGCCTATTTCAAACAGCAGGTCTTCTATACGCGCTATGTCCAGCTCAGTAGCCTCCAGCTTTTGCTTTGCTTCTTTTTTACGCGTCTTATATATAGATATACCCGCAGCCTGCTCCAGCATTCGGCGGCGTGAGCCTTCCTTATCTTTAATGATATCGTCTACCATGCCAAGCTCTATGATGGCATAAGAGTCATTGCTGACGCCGGTATCAAGGAACAGGTTATGAATATCCTTCAGGCGGCAGCTCACATCATTAAGGCGATATTCGCTCTCACCGCTTTTGTAGAATTTCCTGGTAATGGTAACCGTGGTGAACTCTGTAGGCAACAGGTTACGTGTATTCTCAAACGTGAGCGATACCTCTGCCATACCCGATGCATTACGCGTACGTGAACCATTGAAGATCAGGTCGTCAAGGTTATCCGATCGCAATGCTTTTATTTTATGTTCACCTATCACCCAGCGGATAGCATCCACTATATTCGATTTGCCACAACCATTCGGACCCACGATACCTGTTATCGGGTTGTCCAGTATTATATGGGTCTTGTCGGCAAAAGACTTGAACCCTTTTATTTCCAATGACTTTAATCGCAAAGCTTAATTATTTAGGAGGGAGACAAATATAGCTCAAATTCAAAAGTCAAAGGATAATTTTAAATGCATGGGAGTATTTAAAATATAATTTATAATTATAAGTTGGTGACTTACTATATATTAACAATTCACGATTGATTTTAGGTATTACCTTTGCCTTTTCTATTAAACTTATGAAAATACGAGCCATAATTACAGGCGCTACCGGCATGGTAGGCGAAGGCGTGATGTATGAATGCCTGCAGCATCCTGATGTGGAAGCAGTGCTTCTCATCAACCGGAAACCAAGCGGCTTTACACACCCAAAGCTGAAGGAAATAGTACATGCTGATTTCTTCAACCTGGCACCAATAGAAGATCAGCTGAAGGGTTACAATGCCTGTTTCTTTTGTGCAGGTGTATCAGTTATTGGCATGAAGGAGGAAGATTATTATAAGATCACGCATGATCTTACTTTGAATGTGGCTACTACCCTTGCCCGGCTCAACCCGGATATGACGTTTACCTATGTATCCGGCAAGAGCACAGACAGCACGGAACAGGGCAAAAGTATGTGGGCGCGCATAAAGGGCAAAACGGAAAATGACCTGCTGAAGCTGCCCTTCCGCCAGGCATACATGTTCCGTCCCGGCTATATGCATTCTCATCCGGGACTGAAAAATACGCTCCCGGCATACAAGTATGTTTCCTGGCTGTACCCTATACTGAAGCCGGTAATGCCTAACTATATGAGCACATTGAAAGATGTGGGAATAGCCATGATCAATACGGTGAACAAAAGATACAGTAAGAAGATACTGGAAGTGGCTGATATCAATACATTGGCAAAAGCGTAAAGGAATCAGCGCTTACTAAGCTCGTTGATCTTTACTTCATTCTTTTGTGCGTAGTACTGCAACGACCTTGCTATGGCGGCCTTACTGGCTATCATATTGCTCAGGTTGGTAGATGCTACCCTGAGCTGGTTATTTATGGTCTCGTTAGGCGTGACGTCGTTATAAGACTCGAAAGCAGAGTAAGTTTCGGAGAACAAGTTAGCCTGCGTGGCCAGGAATGCCTCTTCGCTGTCCAGCAGATTTTGCGAACCTTTGTTTACAGTCAGCATAGCTACTTCAGATCTGCTCCTGCTCAGGAACTGGCCTATTTTTATACGATACGGCCTTAATCTTGCGAAGCTTTTATCTTTTGTGCTGAGAAACAATTGCTGGTGCCATTCCCTGGTCATCTTATCCAGCGAATCGTTAGTAGATGATATAAGGGTATATACCTGCACCTTCTTTTTAGAAGGTACAAAGTCAGAGCAGGAACAAAAAGCAATGCTTAACACCAGGCATGCTATAAAGGTTCTCAGCATAATTTTTTTGTTCAAATTTAAACTATTAACAGAATAAGCAAATATAGAAGGAAAGACGCAAATATTATGGACTATCAACTAAAATTAAAATCCTATTATTGCTTTATCATGAAGAATGTTTTTTTCGGGATATTATTTCTTTTCCTGTGTGCTTCTGTATCATTTGCCCAGCCTAAACAGCTCACACTTAACGGTATCATATCTATGACCACCGGTGAAACCTTTCCATACAAACTGGTATTTACGGAAACAGAAGGACAGATAAAAGGTTATTCAATTACGTATAAAGCACCTGATGACACAAAGACACTGATAAGCGGCATAGTGGACAGGAGGCAACATACCTTTACATTTAAAGAAACGGAGATCATTTACTCTCACGGGGTACAGACGAAAGCCTATATGTGCCTTATAAACGCAGGCCTCCAATACAACGCCAGCGGCCGGGGTAACATACTTACAGGGCCTATAAATACTAACGAAACAGACAAAACATCCTGTACCGCAGGTACTATCCTGTTCACAGACGGAGATGAGATACAAAACCTGTTCGCTTACCACGAAAAGTTTGACACGGTGATCTCCATGAGGAAAAAGTCGAAAGAGGCTTTTGATGCCGTTAAGCCCGTAGCCAAAGTGCAGGAAGAACCTTTGGTAACAGAAAGGATAACCGCAGGTATAGAAAAGGCCTATGACTGGACCACCGATACGGTGATAATAGATGTATGGGATGGCGGCAATGTAGACGGTGACCGGGTAACTCTTTCGCTCAACGGCAAGCCATACCTTACCAACTACTTCCTGGTGAAGGAGAAAAGGCAACTAAGATTACCATTGCTGCAACAAGGCGTGAATACTATCTCCTTCCAGGCAGATAATGAAGGATCTGACCCACCCAATACTGCATCAGTAATGCTCACAGACGGCACCCGGCAATATAGCATACTCGCTTATAACCCCAAAGGCCAGCAGGCACTTATCAAGATCAGGAGAGTGCGTAGTAGATAGTACGTGGTAGAAAGTACTTAGTAGAAAGTACTCAGTAGAAAGTAGAAAGTCGTTTGGTAATACAACTAGTATCCAGTACCTGATATCAAGTATCAAGAAACCAGTATCCAGTAACCAGGATCATTTCCGGCGCTGCTCAATAATATCGCTTACTGCGAGCACCAGCTGGTAAGGCAGTACCAGTTCCTCATCTGTAACGTCAAAACGGCCAAGGGGCGACCATGACATATAAAAGCGTGGATATCCTTTAATATTGACCTCATAATACATGCCGTCTTTCCTCAACTGGGGAACTACTATGGCAAGAATTGTCTTTTTATCAAAAACGATCTGTTGGGAAAAGCTATTCGACACGGAGCAAAGTTAATCGCTAAGAGGGAATGAACACCTGATTAAAATGAAAATTTGTTTCCGGTACCAACGTTTTGCATTTGCATCCCGTCTTTATAGTAATACTGACTTAAAATAATATCCGGTAATTATTAATTGTAAGCCAATTATTCCCTAACAAACAGTTTAAATTTATTTTTTATGAACATCGGTTTAGCCATTAAATCAATACGTAAGAAGTTATCTATCACCCAGTACGAACTGGCTGAAAAGTGTGAGTTGTCTCAAACCTCCCTATCTCAGATAGAAACAGGCGTAAAACGTCCAAGCCAGAGAACGATCTCTAAAGTATGTACCGTTCTGGACATACCAGAATCCATAATATACATTGTGGCGATGCAGGAAGCAGACGTACCTGCCAGCAAGAAAGGTGTATATGAACTGGTGTACCCATCTATAAAGAGCCTTGCCCTGCAAATGGTAAGCTCTGAACATCTGAATCTGGTGAGCGCATAAGTAATTTTACTTTTACAAATTTCATTATAACGTTTAGAAAGGCATTTTTTAATGCCTTTTTTTATTGTCCTGATATTCCATACATACTGATTAATGAACCAATTTAATTATTTTCGTATCTATTAACCAGGTACTATGATAAGATCATTTACATCCTTTTTATTATCGGTTTTCCTGATCACTAACTGTTATGCACAGGAAAAATATGACATGGTTCCTACCGGCCTGCCGGAAACAGGAGTGAACAGGGTGCTCTGCATGAAAAATGGCAATACTGTATTGTTACATTTTGAAGTAGCAAAGGAAATAACCGTTAAAGTATTTGATAGCACTCACAAACAAATAGCCAGTAAACAACAGGACAGCAGGTTGCTTGACCTTTATGTGATCAAAGAGTCTGTTTTTAAAGGCTTGTTTGAGGTGAATGGAGAAGCAGTACTATTTGTGGAACAGTTGCACCTCAGCAAGTACTGCCTTATACGCCTGCGCTTTAATGCAACTACGGGTAACCTTATCGAAGAGAAACAAATAGGGGAATCGAAAAGCAGTACCAAACGCACCAGTTATTTTACCATGAAAAACAAAGAGGAAGATGGTTATGCCATCCTCTTCAGTACCGAGGTACCACAATTCTTAGACTGTAAGATCTACGTGGCTTACTATAACAGTAAACACGAAATTGTAAAAGAAGTGCCTATCAATATTGACAGAAAAAACTATGACTACCTCCGCGTGGGTAACGCTTCAGCACAGCCTAATGGCATTTGCCTTTCCCTGAACCTGGAAAAGATAAAGCAGGGCGGTTCAGTAAGCAATGTAGAGGGCTTACCGAACACACCAACAATTTTTGATCACAAGTTATATGTCTACTACATACCAAAAGACAGCTCCAAAGCAATATCAACAAAAGTGGACGTATCAACAGAAATATTCCCATATTTCTCCAACTATACGTATAATCCATTTGCAGGAACACTGAACCTGTTGCTGCTAAGCTACAGGGATATTGAGTACAAGTATGGCATAAACTGGCTTCCTACTGCGCTTATCAATCATGTTTTCTTTAAACTTGGAGAACACGATATGTCCCTGGACTACAAATGGATGAACTATAAAATGGCCACAAAGCAACTGCAGGCAAAAACAGATACAACCAAAGCCTATGAAGGAATACCTGTATCTATGTTCACTAATGAAAACGGATTGACAACAATAATATCAACAACGTATGGCAGGTACCCGGAACAGGAAAATGAGCGACGCACTGATTACAATACATTCCTGGGCAACATAGCTATTACCCAACTTGACGATAATGGCAATGAATTATGGGCCACTATATTACCCTTTTCCCAAAGGCATATGAGCTATCAGCATTATGACAGCGCATACAGCATAGCTAATAAAGCGCAGAGCATGCCCCTGTTCAATGACATTCCAATGAACGTTTATCAAAGGCAATTTTTTGGTGTGAACTGTTATAACAGCGGAAAAAATACTTACATAGTATTTAATGGGAATGACAATGATCCTTCAACTACCATAGAAAGTAAAGCAAAGGATACCGTTTATAATTACAGCCGTACTAATACATTCTATTATAAGCTTTGCAAAAGAGAAGTGACCAAGCATTATGTATTTGGTACGCCGGCAGCTAACGAGTACAAATGCAGCTTTGTAGAAGGCGCAGATTTTGATGATAAGAGGGGAGTATATGCATCGTTGGTGCAATACAGGAAGGGCGATAATATTTCGCTACGCATGGCATGGAGCCAACTGGAGTAGATACGTGTTAATTGTCCATTCTTTTACAAACAGAAATGCCCCTGTATGATACAGGGGCATTCTTCATTATAGTACTTATTTTATCTTAGTAGTCCATACCCATTCCGCCCGGCATGCCGCCACCTGCAGGTGATGCAGATTTTGGTTCAGGCTTGTCGGTGATCACGCACTCAGTAGTGAGGAACATGCTGGCGATAGACGCTGCATTTTCCAGGGCTACACGGCTCACCTTAGTAGGATCGATAACACCGGCAGCAAGCATATTCTCATATACCTCTGTACGTGCGTTGAAGCCGAAGTCAGCTTTACCTTCACGTACTTTCTGAACGATGATAGAACCTTCAAGACCAGCGTTAGCAACTATCTGGCGCAATGGCTCTTCGATAGAACGGCGAATGATAGCAACACCTGTTTTCTCATCAGCGTTTTCAGTTTTGATCGCATCCAGCGCTTCAATAGCACGGATGTAAGCAACACCACCACCAGGTACAATACCTTCTTCTACAGCAGCACGTGTAGCATGCAATGCATCATCAACACGGTCTTTCTTTTCTTTCATTTCTACTTCAGAAGCAGCACCGATGTACAATACAGCAACACCACCGCTCAGCTTAGCAAGACGCTCCTGCAGCTTTTCACGATCGTAATCGCTTGTAGTTGTTTCTATCTGTGATTTGATCTGGTTAACACGTGCAGTGATAGCATCTTTCTGTCCTTTACCACCTACTACAGTTGTGTTGTCCTTATCGATAGTAATGCTTTCAGCCTGGCCTAAAGCTTCGATAGTTGTATTCTCGAGCTTATAACCCTGATCTTCGCTGATAACAGTACCGCCAGTCAATGCAGCTATATCCTGCAGCATTTCCTTACGGCGATCACCGAAGCCCGGAGCCTTAACAGCAGCTATTTTCAATGAACCACGCAGCTTGTTCACCACCAGTGTAGACAATGCTTCACCGTCCACATCTTCAGCAATGATCAGCAACGGACGACCGCTCTGTACCACGCTTTCCAGGATAGGAAGGATGTCTTTCAGCGTACTTACTTTCTTTTCGTAGATCAGTATGTACGGGTTCTGCAGTTCTACCTGCATTTTCTCTGTGTTAGTTACAAAATAAGCGCTCAGGTAACCACGGTCGAACTGCATACCTTCTACTACTTCTACAGTAGTTTCAGTACCCTTAGCTTCTTCCACAGTGATAACGCCTTCGTTACCTACCTTAGCCATAGCCTGTGCTATCAGCGCACCTATAGCGTTATCGTTGTTAGCAGAGATAGAAGCAACCTGCTCTATCTTCTTATTATCGTTACCTACTTTTTCTGATTGTTTTTTCAGGTTCTCAACAACAGCCGCTACAGCCTTGTCTATACCACGCTTCAGATCCATTGGGTTAGCGCCTGCAGCTACGTTCTTCAGGCCTTCGCCTATTATAGACTGAGCAAGTACAGTAGCCGTAGTGGTACCATCACCTGCAAGATCTGCAGTTTTAGACGCTACTTCTTTCACCATCTGCGCACCCATGTTCTCTATTGCATCTTCCAGTTCTATTTCCTTAGCTACGGTAACACCGTCTTTAGTAATAGCAGGAGCGCCGAATTTCTTTTCGATAACCACGTTACGGCCTTTAGGGCCCAGGGTTACCTTTACAGCATCAGCTAAAATATCTACGCCGCGCTTCATCCTGTTGCGGGCCTCTATGTTGAAGAAAAGTTGTTTTGCCATGTTTTGTTGAATTTACCCCCGACCCCTAAAGGGGAGTATCGGAGCTTTGTAAAAAATTGTTTTAAAATTTAGTGTTTTGAACCCTATGGGGAAGCCCCTTAGGGGTTTGGGGTTTAGATAACCGCCAGTATATCGCTCTCACGCATAATGAGGTAGTCCTCACCTTCGAAAGAAACTTCAGTGCCTGCATACTTGCCATAAAGGATAGTATCTCCGCTTTTTACGGTCATCGGCTCATCTTTTTTGCCCGGGCCGGCTGCTATTACAATGCCGCGTTGTGGTTTTTCTTTTGCAGTGTCAGGTATAATGATGCCACCTGCTGTTTTTTCTTCAGCTGCTGCTGCCTTCACTATTACCCTGTCATGGAGGGGGGTAATGTTCACGTTTTTAGCCATTGTTATCAGATTTAATTTTTATGTTTTTGAATGTAGTTACTAACTTAACTCTAAGCCATCACTTTTTATGCCATAGCCATGGGGGGCACAAATGTCGGTCAATTTTGCAGGATCTGGCAATTTTCGTCCTGCAAACTGACAGTTTATGACATAAGCGGAATTAACAAGGATAGTATATTTTAATTTTTCCCATTTAATTGCTTTATTATATCAATACTATTTATTAACTTGCAGTAACCAAAAAACCATCTCCTATGAACAAAATTACAATGCTCTTCATTGGCATAGCCATGTCAGGCCAGCTACAGGCCCAATACAACAGTAACCAGAACAAAATATGGGCGTTCGGCAGCTCAGCAGGATTAACCTTCAAAAGTGGTGTCCCGGTCCCTATTAAAACAGGCATGTTCAATAACGAAGGCTGTGCCACCGTGTGTGACACCGGCGCAAACCTGCTGTTTTATACAAACGGGAAAAAGGTGTGGGACAACACAAATACAGTAATGCCAGGCGGTACTGCCATTGTGCCCTTCTCAACAGCGAGCGCGACCCAGGGCGCATTAATAATACCTGACCCCGGTAGCAGCAAAAAATATTATGTGTTCTCTATAGAGGAAGGGGAGAACTATCCGAGCAACCATGCCGCCCCAAGAATAATGTACAGCATAGTGGACATGGCACTGAACAGCGGTAAAGGTGACCTGGTAACCGGATCGACAGGGATTTTGCTCGATACCGTGGTATCTGAAAAATCAATAGCTATTCCGGGTAATGATGGTAATATATGGCTCATTGACCATGCCAGGGACACCAGCCTTTTCTATGCTTATGATATTACGGCTACAGGTCTCAGCCATACACCTGTTGTGTCGCACGCAGGATCGATGTCAGGCTTTTTCTCTTACCTGATAGGGGTACTGAAAGCATCGCATGACTGGAAGAAGATCGTCTGCACGTCAAGCTCAACAGCGGGTTCAAAAAAAGGGCTGGAATTGTATGACTTCGATCGTGCAACAGGAGTTGTATCCAATTGTATGGTCATAGACACTACAAGCAGCTATTACGGAGCAGAATTCTCACCTGACAATACGAAACTTTATGTGCATCACTACCCGGCTCCTTTATCCAACTTCATAGAGCAGTTCGATGTTACCCTCTCCACTCCTGCGGCAATTTTAGCTTCAAAGGTGGTGCTGACACCAAGCGGCAGAGGATCATCAGACCTGAAACTGGCGCCCGACGGCAAGATATACATGAATGAGATGGATGCACTTTATACGCCATACTTAGATTGTATCACCTCACCTAACCTCGCGGGACTATCCTGCGGCTATATCAGCGATGCGATAACCCTCGCGTCAGGGTCCAACTGCGAGCTCGGTTTGCCAAACGTGTTCGTTGCAGTGCCTGAAAAGATCATACCTGTACCATCAGCAATAGCTCCTGTGCCTAAAAGTACGGCAGGCATTGCCATGTACCCTGTGCCGGCTGGCAACGAGCTGAACATAGAATCAAACGATGCAATAAATACTTTGGCCATAGTGAATGTTGCCGGACAGGTAGTATTCAGTAATGAATACAACGCAGAGCGCAAAGTATTAGTAAACGTACATAGCCTTGCAAGCGGCATATACCATGTAAAAGTGAACAACAAAGAGGGCGGACAGTTTCTAAAAGATTAATCGGGAATAACTTTATTATAAAGCTGTGGTGCTGATAGTATGTCAGGTATCACAGCTTTATTTCTTTTTATAGCCAGGCAATATCATTTTGCTGACAGATGTTATTGCTTTAATTTTACCAAAAACACAATATGAGCATAGAGGTTGGCCAGCAGGCACCGGATTTTACGCTACGGGATACAGAAAAGAATAAAGTGACCCTCAGCGAGCAAAAAGGGAAGAATGTACTGTTGTTGTTCTTTCCACTGGCATTTACCAGCACCTGCACTAAAGAATTGTGCATGATGCGTGATAATATAGCTATTTACAATGGCCTTGATGCACAGATATACGGTATATCAGTAGATTCTCTTTTCGCACTGGGAAAATTCAAGGCAGAACAACAGCTCAATTTCCCACTGCTCAGTGATTTTAATAAAACTGCATCTACAGACTATGACACCATATATGACCACTGGTTCAATGATATGGACGGCGTATCGAAACGCTCGGCATTTGTAATAGACAAGGAAGGTATAGTGCGCTATGCGGAAGTGCTGGAAAACGCAAGTGATGTGCCAAATTTTAACGAGATAGAAAAATGTTTGCAAGCGATAAATATGTAATTTGCAGTCAATTAAACATACAAAAACAAGACTATGAGGAAAATCTACTTATTATTTTTTGCACTGATAGCCGGTACGGCATCATTCGCACAGACAATAACTAACGGAGATATGGAAATGTGGCGTACGAACACCGCAGGCCCAACAGGCTCCACTACAACTATAGAAGCTCCATTTGCATGGTATGGTGCAGATTCTATCTTTATCGGATTAGGAAGAACGATCGGAAAGATCGCATTCCCCGGCAAAGATGATAGCGTATGGCGCAGGCAGCTGTATAAGGAAGTCACCACAATACACGGTGGCAGCTCATCAGCAAAGATCCTGACTACTTACCAGGATACGCTACTTTTTCCCGGCGTACTTTCTAATGCGAAAGCAAGCGTGGGCATTACCATTACGCCAAAGCCAGGCATTACTGGCATTACCTATTCAGGTGGTACACCTGTAACTCTGAGACCAAAAACAGTAAGCGCATGGGTAGAGTATGCAGCAGGGTATGACACTGCTACATTTGTTACGGGCGTAGATTCGGGAACACTTACCGTGCAGGCAATAGCAAAGGTAGGAACTGTAGATAGCATAATAGGCACCGGCTTTGTGAATATAGGCCCGGGCACTTCTTTCAGCCAGATAACAGCTAACATCACTTATCCTAAAGACACTGCAGATTCGGTAACACTGTTGCGCGTAACCTTTGCTAGCAGCGGTGGCGGCGGTACTATACCACAATATCATAGCGTGCTATATATAGATGATGTGACCATGACAGGCATACCTTATGTGCACACACCACCCGTAGACCATTCAGGTGTACGTAATGTAGCGGACAACAAAGTAGTGAGCGTTTACCCTAACCCGGCAAATGGTACGTTGTACCTGGACGGCCCAATGAATGCAGGCCTTAGCTGCAAGCTGATAGCCATGAACGGACAAGTGGTAGTGACCACAACTCTTACGGGTCATGATGCGATCAATACATCGGCACTTGCAAGCGGTTCTTACATCTATGTAATAGCTGATGCAAATGGCTCTACGATACAGAACGGAACAATAGCAGTGAACAAATAGTGTTACTGCTTTCAGATAAATAAGAACGGGTGGCTGTATCAGTCCACCCGTTCTTATTTTATGTTGTTTGCTTTGTAATTACTTTGGGAATATCCGGTGGTGTGTACGCTTCCATCTGCTCTATAAGCTCTTCCATAGACTGGCTCATCAACAGAGAAGCATTGATACACTCACTCAGGAAACCTTCCTGCACCATATTGTCAGAGAGGGCTTTCAATGCATCATAATAACCATTCACATTGAGCAGGCCGACAGGCTTTACATGCAGCCCGAGCTGGCCCCACGTAAGCACTTCAAACATTTCCTCCATAGTACCCCAGCCACCCGGCAATGTAATAACGCCATCACTCAACTCCTGCATCTTCAGCTTTCGCTCATGCATGGTATCTACTGTTATCAGCTGTGTAAGCCCGGGATGTGCTATTTCTTTCGTTTGCAGGAAGTATGGTATCACTCCTACGACTTCCCCGCCATGCTCTAAAGCACCATCAGCAAGCGCGCCCATAAGGCCTATGCGCCCACCACCAAAGACAACACGCACACCACGTGATGCCAGCATAGCACCAAGGTTGTATGCTGCTTCCCTGTAGCTTTCATCATATCCTTCACTTGACCCGCAAAAAACAACTATACTTTTCATACGCCATTGTTTACTCAAATATACTCCTATATGCGTTTAATAACTATTGTATTGGTACCAATCGGGATTTTTCTGTTGTGAACCGTAATTCCGGAACACTATAGCATATACGAAAAAATCCCGCCGTAGGCGGGATCTCGTTAATTAATTGAGTTTAATATTCGTCTTCATTAAAGAAGAAATCTTCCTGTGTAGGATAGTCAGGCCAGATGTCTTCTATGCCTTCATATATTTCACCTTCGTCATCAAGCTCCTGCAGGTTCTCTACAACCTCCAGTGGCGCGCCGGAACGGATAGCATAATCTATAAGCTCGTCTTTTGTGGCGGGCCATGGTGCGTCTTCCAGATGGGAAGCTAATTCAAGTGTCCAGAACATATTAAAAATAGATTATTTTTATTCTAATTCCCGCAAATGTAAGGGAAAATTTAAGATTGAAAAGCTAAAATTAAAAAGATAATTACCAGCGGTGGAAAACGTGCTCTGTTATGCACAGGTTATGCACTTTTATCATTTAATATTCAGTTAATGAACAGCACATGTGACCAATAAACCTTATTTGCAGATCACGCTATCTGCACAATCTGTCTCTTGTTCATTATGTTTATGCAATAATGGATAACTTGCAACTAATTCATCCGGCATAAAAGTGTACTCATGCTTGCAGCAAATAACCTGGTCAAAAAATATTCCGCTTTTACCGTTGTCAACGATGTTTCATTATCAGTGGGCAAGGGAGAGATCGTGTCTATAACAGGACCATCAGGGGCAGGAAAAAGTACACTGCTGCACCTGATAGGTGCGCTGGACAAGCCGGACAGCGGCAGTGTGCTTATAGACAATGTAGACATACTGCAACTACCCGCAAAGAAACAATCAAAGTTCCGCAACAGCCATATGGGGTTTGTATTCCAGTTCCATCACCTGCTTCCTGAATTCAGCGCGATTGAAAATGTATGCGTACCACTATGGATAAAAGGCATGAGTAAAAAAGATGCAGCGCTGCAGGCAGCTGAAATGCTGAATGTGGTAGGCCTGGGCAACCGCCTGGAAAATAAACCATCTGAGCTGTCAGGAGGTGAACAACAACGTGTAGCCATAGCAAGAGCGCTAGTGACACGTCCATCTGTGATAATGGCAGATGAGCCTACCGGTAACCTGGACAGCGCAAACGCACATGCTATTCATAACCTGTTCCTGGAGCTACGTAAGCAATTCAACCAGACATTTATTATGATCACCCACAATGATGCACTTGCTGCTATGACAGACAGAACACTGCTTATGCAGGACGGGAAAATAGTGGATGAAGTGGTTAATAGGTTAATAGGTTAATAGGTTGATAAGTTAAAAGGTTATTAAGGCTGCGAGCCGCTAAGTTTCATCTTTCCGATTTTATAGCATTTCTATTATTAAATTAAGCTTTGACAACTTTTGAAAAGTTGTCAAAGCTGTGTGTGATATGTTATTAGATACCACTGAGGCGAATGCCTATACTTATCGGGTGTTGGTCCATACCGTTGGTGTATAATGAGGTAAGCTGGTAAGAAGCGAAGAACCTGATGATGCCTTCCACTCCTATCTCTGCAGAAACGCAGGTATTGAAATCTGCAAGACCATACTGGTCATGTACTTTTATCTTGCCAAACTGATCAGACTTTTGTTTTGTCCATGAGTTAAGACGCAGCCCTTCTGTGATACCAATACCATACACCAGCCACTCATCATTTTTAGTTTTTCCCGCGGGATCTTTATACAGCCTTGTTTTGAAGGTCAGCATCAGTGGTATGCTCAGATAATTCACAGACAATTTATTCTTTTTGAAGGTAGTCGTAGACAACGTAACGCTGGCCGGGTTACGGGTGTATGCAAGCGGGTTCTCATACCTGAAATTATATATCTGCAAACCTAAACCGGTAGATATGTATATCCGTTGCCCGGGAGTTTTTAATGCCCTGAAACGCTCCATAAACGGATAGATGTTTACGTTTATAGATTTGGCAGTGCGCAGATCGAACAGATTTTTATTCTGCTTGCTGGTCGGTACATTGAGAAAGCTTTGAACAGAAGGATCCGTATAGTTCGTATTGTCCTGCAGGAAATTGACACCAAGATCGAACAGTAATACAGAAGAACTGAACTTCCTGTTTTCTTTTCTCAAAGAATCCTTTTGGGCAATGGCGCCGGAGTCCGTATGTTCTATTCTTATACCCTTGTTGGAGATACTGATCACATCGTGTTTGCGGAATCTTCCTGTGTCAGTTTTATTGTCCTGGGCTGAAGCTTTTCCTGTAAGAAGGAGGCATATCATTGCTGCTATTATGCAAAGTGTATTTTTCATAATTTCTCTTTTATGTGTGATTTTAAAACCCTATAATGAGCTTTCTTTTTTCTACTTTAATGGTGATACTTTTACTATACAGATCTTGTTTTGCTTTGTTTACATCGTGATAGGCACCGGCAAACGAACCTGCGATATTTTCTAACTGTTGCTTTTTCAGATCATCTATCGGAAGCCTGTCGAGGAATGACCTTTTCTTTGCTTCATCATCTGCAACCTCTACAGTTGTATAAGCAGGCAGTTCCTTTATCTCCTGCATTACCGGCTCGTTTGCCGACGGCATCTTTTGTGTGGCAGCAACAGGAAGCTCCCTGATCGTTATTACCTCTTTCACAACCGGCTGTTCGGGTGTTATAACCTGCAGTACCTGCTGTTGCTTGTTTCTCCTTTCTTTCACTGCCAACTTCATATCCGTATGAGCAACAGCTCTGGCAACGGGAGGAGCGACAGATACAGGTGTGTCATTCTTTACAGGTGCAATAGTTGTAGCAAGGGCAGGGGTCGCGGTTCTTGCAGTTTGTTTATGTGACGTTGTATCTATTACTGCTACTTCACTGATCTTGTTTGCCGACTGGTACCTGAACAATGAGATAAAAATAATGGCTGCTATACCTGCTGCTATACTATACCTGCCCCACGTCGGTAATGCTATGATACGCTTTGCAGGCAATGGTTTCAGCAAGGCTTCTTTATTTGCGTATACCTGTGTATTGTCTGCAACTGAACGGGTAAGATCGAATGCAGCCAGTTCTTTTTTTAGTTCATGGTGCTGTTCTATAAAAGCCATCAACGCGCGCTCCTCATCCGGGCTTAATTCGCCATCGGTATGCATCATCATATACTCCTCATAATTCTCCCACGTGATCATAGCTATATAATGTTTTCTACACTTACCAGGTAATCTTTCAATACTTTCCTTGCTCGATGCAGGTATACTTTCACTTGTGCGTCCGTCAGGCCTGTTATTTGCGCTATTTCTTCATAGCGGTAACCTTCATAATCTTTAAGCAGTACCAGCGCTCTTGCCTGCTCATCCAGCTGGGACAGGGCCCTGTCCAGTATCTTTTTCAGGTCGGGATTGCCGGGTGTTGTGCTTTCTTCAGGTATCTCTTTGTAAGACACCTTTGAGCGTTTCCGGAAATTATCTACCGACTGGTTGTAGGCGACCTGGAATAGAAAAGCTTTCCCTTTAGCCTTGTCTACATCCTGCCTTTTCTGCCAAAGAACTTCGAAGCTGTTTTGTACCACATCGTGTGCATCATCGCTGTGGCCGGTACACTTGCAGGCAAACCTGAACAGGGCATCAGCCCATTCTTTTACACATGCATTGTACTCATTAACCTCCATTGACAGTATATCGTGGGAAAAAGAAAAAAGTTACAGAAATGATGAAAATATTTTTGAAAAGAGCGCAAACAGGGCAAAAAACCTTCACTAAGACTGGTTATTCACCTGTAAAAACACCGATAGGATGCTCATACAGGTAGCAAGAACCTGCTTTTAGCCTGTTTTGAAGTGCCTCTGCTATTTATTCACTTTGGCATCTGTAATATCTACCGACAAAGAATTTGCGCCTTTTACATGGCTTATCTTTATCTTAAAATCCTCAGTGCTATTGGGTTTTATTATGTTGTCGAGTTGTTGCTTCTGCTTTTCTATTACACTACCCTTTTCATCCCTGAAAATGAGTACAAGCTGCAGGTCTTTATAGCTGACCAGTGTGGCATTGTTAGTTATCTCGCCTTCTATAACTGTCTTATTTACAAAGTTGCGGTGGAAATCACCTTTTACTTTTAGGAACTTCAAAGGGCTATCCTGCTCCATTGATTCGAGAGAGGTCTTCTTTTCTTCATACTTGGCAGAAGGGTGCTGGTTATTAGCTGAATCGCAGGATGCGAACAGGATGAAAAATAAAGCAAGTGCAAGTGTACCTTTCATAACCGTATTTTGCCCAAACATAGAATAATTGAGTAATTAATCCCAATTTCTCCTGTTAAAAAAAGAAAGGGTAAGCAGAAGCTTACCCTTATAGTATCAATAAAGCATTTCTTATGCTTAGTTTGTTTCTTTAGGTTTTTTCATGATCGCATATATCTCTACAGCAAAGCCCAGCAATACAACAATAGGCGCAATAGTGATACGACGTATGCTGTATAGCTCCGATGCATTGAACTGGTGAGGATCAGGACTCTTACCACCTGACATGAGGAAGAAGCCAAGCAGTATCAGTAGGATACCGCCTATCATCCACATGTAGTTCTCTTTATCAAATAAAAACACCTGGTTACTATTATCAGGAGTAGACTTTGTAGTTGTTGGTTTTACTGTTGACATGACACAATATTAATGAAATTTCTTAAAAAATGAGGCTGATAACAGTTAAATATGGTTAATAGAGGTCATCCACATGCATTTTCAAATACTTTACAACAGACCTGTGGGTACTTATCATAGAAATAAGGATACCTAATACCACCATGCCGGTCATAAGCAATGAAACGAGCATAGTATCATTGAGCAGGCTAAGCACAGGAAGCTGAGATGTAGCAAATGACATAACTATCCAAAGACCCAACACGGCCACACCACCACTCACAAGGCCATTGAAAAACGCACGAAGGTCGAACGGGCGGGTAATGAATGAGCGGGTAGCGCCTACCATCTGCATGGTCTTAATGATAAACCTGTTGCTGAACATAGCCAAGCGAACTGTATTATCTATAAGAAATATAACCACTATAAATAACAAAACAGAGATAGCGCCAAGTATGATACCGATCTTCCTGAAGTTGCTGGTCATATTGTCAACGACAACATTGGGCCAGGTCACATCACGTACTACATTGCTTTGCAGGATAAACTTTTTGACCTTGGCAAGGCTGTCCTTGTTCACATATTCCTCATTCAGCTTCAGCGTTACGGACGTGAACAAGGGATTATAACCCAGGAAATCGACCATATTGCCACCTTCCACCTGGTTTTCCATCTGCATGGCTTCTTCCTTGGTGATTATCTTAGACACCCTAACAAAATGCTGCTTATCCAGTACGGCCTTCATTCTCTTTACATTCTCATCAGTGGTATTATCATGAAAATCGACATTTACCTCCAGGTCTTCCTTGAATGCACGGGACAATGCCCTGCCATTGATAACCAACCAGCCCAATACGCCCAACAGGAACAGCACAAGTGCTACGCCCATGATCGCATTGAAGTAAGTAGGTTTTGATTTCTTTCCTATAGCCATATTTATATTATTCTACCCGTTATAGCCTGTAAAACGGATAATGTCCAAAAATATAAAAAACCACGGGCATTTGAGCGATTTAAAATACCTGGCTGATATTTTAACAGGAGTTGTCAGCATATTGCCGGCAACTCCTGTTAATTTGCTTTAATATTAGAATAAATTAGCGAAGTTATTTACCACTTCTTATCGTCGCTATCTTTAAACTCTTTTGGTTTTACTACTGTGAATACCCTTGAGATATTGAAACCAAAATGCAGTGCACCCTTACCCCAGCTATCTGTGGTCTGACCAATGAAGGTACGATCGCTCATGCCCTGTGAATTGGAAAATACCAGCTGGAATACGTGACCACCTGTCTCAATATCAAGCCCTACAGACAAGGCATTGTAAGTAGGTACCCCTGCATAAAGCATGTCGGCATTGGTAGCTCTGAAGTAATACTCGCCTGTAATGGCCATACGGCGGCTCACCTTAACACGACCACCTACGCCTATCGCAAGTGTATTGTTAGAGAATTTGCTGCTGTCTACGAGGTTGTAATGCACTATTGCCGGCATAAGTTGCAGAGATATCCGATCGCTAAACTTACGGGCTATCAGCAACTGATGAGCATAATACAAACGGTTACTGTATTTCCATTCCTGGCCGGGTAGTAAAACAGGTGCCGGTGTAGTTTGCACAGATACAGAGCCTGAATAGCTCAGTGTAATTGGCATACCGTCTTTCACCTGGCGCAGTAGCCTTACTTTCGCAAAACCATCGTTTTCTTTAAAGAGCGTACTGTGCCCTATGCCTATCATCAGCCATTTGGTAATGCCATAGTCAAGACCCAGCCTTGTGGTCGCATTATCAAGACCAAAGAAATTTTCAACGCCCTGGTTCAACTGGCCAAAGCGGTGAGAGATACGGAAATCAAGCACGCCATGACCAAGGTTCTCCACACTACTGCCGTTAATGATACGAGTGGCCTTGAAGGTTGCAGATACGTGCTCTTTCGTTTTGGGTGCGTTGTCATTCAGCATATTCATCAGGCTATCGGCCTGTGCTAATGATGATGTATAGATTCCTGATAATAAAGTGAACAGCAATAAACTTTTGCGCATAAATGGTATATAAAACGTTGTAAAAATTATTTCTGAGTGAGATTGCCTTCTAATGTTATAGTTGCATCCTTACCTACCTTGTCTGCTACCATAGCCGGTATATCAATATTATAGTCATTCAGCTTTACAGAGAATTTCGCTTTTACCGCAACAGTATTCCCTTTCACAGCAATGGTGCCGGGCACATTTACATCCTTAGTAACACCGTGTATAGTAAGCTTTCCACTTACCTTTGCGTTATAAGTACCATCTTTAGTAAAGTTCACATCTGACAAATTATCGATCTTACCTTTAAATTCCGACTTAGGGAACTTATCGCTCTGCATATAGTTCTCATTAAAGTGCTCCTGCATCAGTTCTCTTTCAAACTTGAAGCTTTTAATAAGTACCTGGAACACTATATCTCCTGTCTTTGCATCCACTATGTTAGCAACCTCGTTATTGATAGCTTCTATTTTTTCAGGCGACTTTGCGGCAGTAGCATTGAAAGATATCCTTCCTGTCCGGGTCATGTATTTCTGGGCAAACATAGCAGTAGTGGCCATCATCAGGCAACTTACTGTAAGCAATAACTTTTTCATATCGTTGATTTTAAATAGTTAATTATCCTGTGAGCCTTGATTCACCCACCTTGTCATCTTGTCTATATCGCACTGCGGCATCTTAGGAAGATTTTTGGGCATCGCATTATGTCCCGTTGATGGCGTACCATTAATATCATTGATCAGTATATCAGTAGTGGCCTGGTGAACAAAGAATCTGTATTCTGTGAAATTAAACCCGCTAACATTCGAACCAGCCTCGTCATGACAACCACCAGCTACATTGCAATAAGTGGTAAGGATCGGCATAATATCATGCGAGAAAGTAATTGTCGACGTATCACACGTCACAACTACCGGTGCAGGGTACAGCTTATCATACTTGTCATTATAACAGCTGCCGAATAACAACAGAACACCCGCTACGATCAATAATTTTTTCATGTTTATTTTTTTCGGTCTTTTAATATTTTCAGTTTATTGTACAATAACACAATCGGTAAGTGACACGCTACCCATTAATCCCCCGGAGCAGAATCCTTTTATTACAATATGGCCTCTTTTCAGCGCCAACCCTTTCTCCCTCATAGCACACTGCACACCGGCTGCAACATCGTCTGTTTTCAGGATCACCATAAGTCCCCCATCCTGCGTTTTCTCCAATTCGTCTATAGTACCCTTTACTTCTATCGCTTTATTCAGATACTTCGTATCTGCCGCTTTCTCATCAGTACTATACTCTTTTGCCAATACTCTTGCATCAATAACTATCCCTTCAGCCTGCTCTACTTTTTTGTGTGGCTTATTCCACATGTATATACCTGTACATACACCTATCAATACCAGTGCCAGAATTGTCAATAATATCTTCTTACCCATGTGTTCTATCAATTGCGTAACAAATATAAGCGGAAAAAAGTACAGCCTTTGAATGGCAATAAGCCTTAATACCTGTAAATGCTCATCTTTTCCCGAATCAACCGGCTATTTTCCCGTTTCGTAAAATGGCCTTCTGAATATTAATTTTTCTTTAGGAACTTATTGTACATATATTTCGTCGCAGGCTATCATGGCTTTCTTCTTTTCGTTGTAGCGCCACTCAGGCAGTGAAGCAAGATTATTGGCGGTGACCCTTACGTATCTTACCTGCTCTGTTGTTTTCTGTGCTACATACTCTTTCACCGTTACTTCATAATGCTCTTCGTTAGCAGTAGCAGGTATATCACCTATACTGTGATAGCTGGCGCCATCCTTAGACACTTCAACGGTAACCTTTGACGGCAGGAATATCCAGTGCCGCGGATCATCAAGAAAATGCATCTTCACTTTAGTAACGCTTTGCGCTTGTCCAAGGTCGATAGTTGCTACCATAGGTACACCATAAAAGCATAGCCAGTTGTAGCTGAAATCACTATACCCGGGAGTACCATCTATAAGTGTGCGATTACCTTTAGCAGGATAATCTTCAGCAAAAGGATATTGTAAAGCCACCTTTGCGTCCAGCCCCTTAGTAGGTGTTACACCGGCTTTAAATATCGCGTTCCATTCTGCCTGGTATTCATCGGGCTTGCGGGCAGGCCCTGCTTCCGATAATTCAATAACTCCAGCTGTTTTACAATCAGCAACAAATGAGGCTACCTTACTTTCAAACTTAGGCTTCACTTCCCACTTACCTGAGTTTGCTTTTACAAACACACCGTGCTTCTCTATGCCATAAAAACGTGCCTGCTGCAATACTGTATACTCCAGTGGCAACCTTGCTCTCATTACCCTGCTTTGTAATGTTGCATTGCCTTCTACAGCGCCTTCTGCCTTATCAAACAGGTTGCCATATTGTTCTATCGACTCCGGAGATAAGTACGATTTCCATTCATTGACCGGGTTGCCATATATGTCCAGCTTGCGTTTAGATGCCTGCATTTTTTCCTGCACGAGGTCTATATACTGCTGCAGGTATTTTGCAGCACCGCCGTAATAATCTTTTAAGAATGAGGCTATCAGCTGTTGTACATCAGCTTTATCATCCTGCATCAGCTTTGCTTCCACATAGCTTCTCAGCTCTGCCCATTCACCATAGGTATCGCCACTGCCTTGTGCAAATATTCCCTTCACACCATTTTCTTTCATGTACTGCATGTTGGGTTGCAGGGTATTGAAATTAGGGAATGGAGCAAGGTAGCTGGTGAACTGTGTAATGTAATCCCATATGAAGAGGTTCTTTGTGATGCCGCCCCATGCTTTCAGATCATTCCTGAAAGCAGCAGCAGAACCTTCATCGGCCAGGGATTTATCTCTATATGCATCTATGTTACTCAGGAAGACATACACATTATCAGCCGGCTTTATACTGCGAGGCGCTTTATGCGTATAGGCATATGCCAGCGTTGTTATTTTCTTATCAGGGAATACGGCTGCAACACGATTCACAAATTTTATCAGCGAGCCTGCAGGGCCACCCTGTTCATTGTCTACAGCACTGCACTTATCGCACTGGCAATAACCATTATCGTCATTAGGACTTATTGACCAATAGATAGCATCAGGATTATCTGCCATCTTTTTTTTCAGCTCGTTTACTATTATTTTAAAAACATCTTCATTGCTCAGACATAGCTGAGAAGCCTGCCGCTTACCTTTTACAAGGCTGTAATACTCCGGATGCGTGCTGAAATATGTTTTGGCAGGCAGCAGTTTATTGAAAGAGTGCCCCCATACACCCCACAGGTCGTCCAGCTGCTGTAGCTGGTTCCACTCCAGGTATTCAGCATCATGCGAAGCAGGATAATATACTTCCCTGTATACCAGCGGTGGCTTGTACTCATTATGTATACGACCCGGTACCTTTATTACGTGCGATTCCGGAAGTATAGCAGGGTCGTTGCTTATCTTCCTGCAATGCAGATAAGTTTCAATGAAACTATATACGCCATATGCAAGACCCCGGCCGTTACCGGCACATATCACTATGTCATTACCGTCTGTATGGATAAAGTAGCTTTCGGAGGGAAGCTTGCCCGGATGAACTTTTTCTGCTTTGCCTGTCAGCCCTATGTATATGCCGGGCATTTTGTCTTTGCCACCATCTTTTACTATAGGAAGCTCTGCACCGGAGATACGCTGAATGTATGACTGGAGTATAGATGCAGACCGCTGCTCCAATTTTGTCGGAGCAGCGGGTACAACTATTTTGTAATCAGAAGAATTATTGTTTGCAAGTGTAATTTCCTGTGCAGTGCCAGTACAGGCGCTGACAATAACAAGGCCTAACAAAAAGGCGTAAAGCGACCTCCTACACATGCCGTTCATTATTAGAACCTGCGCAGCAGCGTCAGGTAAATATCATACTGGTTGGTATAGTAACCTACACCCAGCTTTTGATTGTACCATGTACCAAATACACCAACAGTGGTCTTGTAATGTATGGATTTAGAAAATCCTCCACCAAAGCTGATAGTATTGTACTGCACGATCTGTGTCAGCTGATAGTTACGGCTAAGATCATCCGGTGCTGTACCATAACCTATGATATTTGAGAAATAAGCCGAACGGTTCAGTATGTAATACCTTGAGCTCAGGATCGCAGAATAATAGATGCTTGAAGTATTATTCGGACGAACGAAATCGATCAGGTAACCACGCAGATTCCAGTAGTAATCTCTGTAATCCCTGCCAATAGAAGCAAGACCGGAATAGATAGTTCCGCTGTCATGTTTCAGGTAACGTCCACCGATCTCAGCTTCCCATCCTTTCCTGAAGGTGTGTGATAATGAAAGACCTGTACGGAAAGTTGGGAATATCGGGCCATCAGGTGAGTAAGCGGCTACACCGAATAAATGCCATTTCTTAGTAAGGTTCAGGAACGCTTCCATCTCATACTGGAATCCAGTAGCAGCAAACCTTCCTGCATAGTTCACACGAGCAGTGATCTGTCCTATCCTGCCCCTGCGTGTGTACTGTACAGTACCCAGGTTGTTGATAACGGTACGAATAGAATCTGTAAGCTTGGTACGCAGGTAGAAGAAGCCAACTTCGTTCTTGCAACGGCGGCTGTCCAGGTATTCTGCATAATCAAGATAAGTAGCATTCAGCGGATTAGCTTTTGACAGCGTATCTGCAGCATTGAATGCAGGCGTCCACTTTTGTTCGTTTTCATAGATGTTCGCTATTTTGAACAGGAAGAACGGATTGTTTGGATAAAGCCTTCTGCCTCTTTTTGCCAGCATCATTGCAGTATCGTTTTGTCCCTGGTCTATCAACAGAGCAATTGTGTAGTACAATGGCAATGTGTCATTAGGTGCTACAGCCAATGCTTTTTTGTATTCTATAAGTGCATCGTCTGTGTTGCCATCAGCGAGGTATAGTTTTCCTGAACCCAACAGATGCTCTACATAAGCATTGCGGAAACGTGAATTGTATGGATAGCTGGTATACAATTCTCCTGAAACAGCATATGCCTCTTTGTAACGGCCGGCCTCAGCAAGTATTGAAGCTTTTTTCAGTTTCATTTCCTTATCTTCCGGATAATACTCAAGCGCTTGGTTCGCATAATACAGTGCAGAATCATATTGTTTGTTCGCACTTTCTATGTTCACCATGTAGTTAAGGGCATCCATATTCTTTGGCTGCTGCTCCAGCACTTCACGCAATATAGCTACAGTACCATAATAGTCATCGTACTGCATAGACTGCTTACCTGCCTGCAATGATTGCTCTACAAAGCTTACCAGGTATTGGTTACGTCCCGGGTATCTCTGCATCAGGCCTTTAGATACAAGTGCTGCTTCTGCAAATTTTCCATAAGCTTCCAGCGTTGCAGCTTTCCTGAACAACAGGCGCTCATCGCCGGGATAGTAGGTCAGGGCTTCTTCAATAGTATTCAAAGCTTCGTCATACCTCTTCTGCTGCGTATACGTGCTGATCAGGTAGTTTATTGCCTGCAGGTTTGAGTGATCATACGATAATACACTCTTCAGTGCAAGTATAGAGCTGTCAAATTCCTGGTCATTCAGGTACTGTTTTGCGCTCAGTGTTTTTAATTCCAGGAATGTTGCTTTATTTGCTTTGGTAGGACTCGATTTATAGATACCTTCTGCAATAGCTGCAGCAGGTGCATAATTTTTCATGCCTTCCAGTATGCCCATTTTCTTCATCAACAGGTCCCTGTCACGTGGAGAACGCTTCAGACCAACATTAACCCAATGTAACGCATCCGGCAAAAGGCCACGGCTTGTAGCAATGTTGATGACATAATTCAATGCGTCACGATTGCCCGGTTCTTTTTCAAGCACCGCCTGGAACTGCAGGTAAGGATCGGTATTCATATAGTACCTGCCCGCTTCCATACGCAGGTAAATGTTCAGTTTCTGTACTTCTGTATTAGAAGGATATAGCTTCAGCAGTTTCTGGCAAACTTCAATCGCTTCTACATAACGTGCCATTGCATCCAGTATGCTTATCTTCTTCAGCAGGAACTCGTAAGAGTTTGGAGTGGCCTGTAACGCACGATTGGTATAAGATAATGAGCTTTCATAGTTACCTGACCTTACGTCCAACGCGAAAACAGCTTGTAATGCTTCTTTGTTCAACGGGTCCTGTTCGAGCACAGACTCATAGGCGTGCTTTGATATTTCTATATAACCACGATGAGAATACTGGCGGGCAAGTGTAAGTTTGTAATCAAGATATACGCTGCGTATGTATGCATCTGTAGAATAGCGATCGAATAAGTACTCTGCTAACCTGTTACCTTCTATCCAGTCACCTTCTTTATTGTATATATCCAGTTTTTTCAACAGGATGTCCCTGTCACCAGGATATTGGCGTAAGCCCATATCAGCATATTCCAAAGCCTGTGCATAGTTACATGCTACCACTTCTATATTGATGAGGTATATGTAGGCATCCTTGTACTTAGGGTTTTTAGAGATAACGTAGTTCAGCTGTATACGTGCGCTGTCTACCTTACCTGCGAGCCCATATGCCTTACCTGATAAAAGGTAAAGGTCCAGGTTACGCGGAGATATATCTATTGCCTTATTAGTGAGATTAATTGCCTTCTGATAGTGCTTCAGCTCTATCTCCTTCTTCGCTTCCTTATACAGATCATCTGACGACTCCGACTTCTTTAGCCATTGTGCATTCGATCGGACACACAAAAAGACAAGCAGTACCAGGAGTACCGTTTTTGTGATTGGTTTCATTTTAGTTGTATTTAATGGTTAAGTTAGCCAGCTTTAACGGGTGTTATTTTTTTCTTTTGCATTCCCAGGCCCTGCCTCTGCATGTTCCCCCACACGTGCTTACGTCCTACTAAGAAATTAAAATAGCCTTTAAGGGCAAAGAACACGATCAACGGATGATAGATGAACGGTTCCAGGAAAGCCATTAAGCATAAGCCTATTGTCTCGCCCC
>JAOQAP010000203.1 GCA_025963465.1 Flavipsychrobacter sp. | reverse complement strand
GAAAGAAAAAAGTTACCTGTTTTTGCGGGTATTGCGCTAAAAGATATACTACTTTTAGCCCCGCAGCACATTTTTATGTACAAAAGAGCATACTATACCGGTATTATCGCATACATCGTTATGCTTTTTCTTGCTGTGGTCTTCTATAAAGAGCGCACCATTTTCACCGATACGGCCTTTTACCTGTTTTATATTATCAAAAACAACGATTTTACAATTCAGATATTCCGCTTCGGAAATGTGCTCTGCCAGTTCCCGGCCCTGCTGGCGCGAAAAGGAAATGCACCCATCAACACCATTTTACAGGTTTATTCGTTTACCTATGCTGCTTATTACTTTGCGGCATACCTCATTTGCGGGCTTGGCCTCAAACGGTATGATTTTGCGCTCATCATCCTGCTGCTCAATGTCCTGTTCGTATCAGATACTTTTTACTGGATGCCGTCTGAAATGCCATTGGGTATAGCCATGCTCATGCTGGTGCTCGCCTACCTTGGCAATAAGAAGGATGTCACTGTAAAACCTGCTGCCTGGGCGCTGCTGCTCGCGGCTATGGTCACCATAGTATTCTTCCATCCGCTCATTGTCTTCATACTCGCATTCAGTATCATCTTCTTTATGCTGGGTGGCCATGTGGTCATCAGCAGGCGTACATTGCTCAATATTGGCGCCATATACATTATAGTGCTGCTGACAAAGATGCTGATATTCCGGTCGCCCTATGAGCAACACTCGATGAGTGGCCTCAAAAATTTCGTCACTCAATTCCCCGACTATATCACATTATTCTCCAACAAGCGATTCCTAGTGAGTTGTCTTACTAAGTATTACTGGATACCTGTACTGTTTGCAGGCATCATCGTATTCTATGCACGGGCAAAAGAGGTAAAAAAACTATGGTTTTTCATAGCCTCGGTTATTGGCTACCTCGCGCTGGTAAACATCTCCTATCCCACTGCTGCCACACCACAGTTTTATATGGAGAGCCTGTATACGCCGCTTGCTATTTTCATTGCGTTGCCGCTGGTGTTTGATGTGTTGCCCGCATGGGGCAATGGCAGATTCATATTACCTGTTATGGCGCTCATCATAGCTACAGGCTGCATAAGAATGTATACCACACACACACCCTACACCGCCCGGCTCAACTACGAACGAAAGATACTGGACCAATACGGTGAACAAAAAGTAATACTGAACAGTAAACACTTTGACGAGCAGATGCTGCAAATGCTGTGGGGTACACCTTACGAATTCCTGCTGCTGGCAGAGTGCGAGCGCAATACGCCCGCCTCTATACTTATAGACAACAACCCCGCAAAATATGGCTGGGCAGTAACCAAGAATAACAGCCTTATTGTGAACTGGAATGTGTTCCTCTATTCAGAACTGCCAAAAAAATACTTCAATTTCACGGATACCACCAGCAGGTATTCTGTAGAGAAGAACTAAAAAAAATACTCCCGTTACCAAAACGATAACGGGAGTACGAATATTCACTATCAACTATTCTCTATTAGCTATTCACTATTAAGCAAACGGCAGTTTCACCACCTGTGCCTTCACCGCTTTGTCGCGTATCATTACAAATACTTCGCTGCCTTCAGCAGCATGTTCCTTAGCTACATAGGCCATACCTATTGCCTTGCCCAGGCTTGGTGCCTGCGTACCTGATGTAATAACGCCTATCTCCTTGCCTTCTGCATTCTGCAAAGTGTAGCCATGGCGTGGTATGCCTTTGTCCACCATTTCCAGGCCTACCATCTTGCGGGTTACGCCGTTGGCTTTTACCTGCTCCAGTATAGGGCGCGCGGTAAAGTCTTTTGTGAACTTGGTGATCCAGCCCAGGCCTGCTTCCAGCGGGTTCGTGGTATCATCTATATCGTTACCATACAGGCAGAAACCTTTTTCAAGACGCAGTGTATCACGTGCTGCAAGACCTATAGGTTTCAGGCCATGCGGCGCACCTACGCGGAATATTTCGCTCCATATTTTGTCGGCATTGCCATCCTTATCTTCAAAATATATTTCCACACCACCTGCACCGGTATAGCCGGTAGCGCTTACTATTACGTTCTCTATTCCTGCAAATGTGCCTTTGGCAAAAGTGTAGTATTTCAGGTTGGTAATGTCCATATCTGTCAGCTGCTGCATGTATTCAGTAGCCTTAGGGCCCTGTACTGCAAGTAAGCCTGTCTTGTCAGATATGTTGTGCATTTCCACATTCTTATTATTGTGGCTGCTGATCCAGTTCCAGTCTTTTTCTATGTTCGATGCGTTTACTACCAGCATATAGGTCTTGTTCTGCTCTACACAGTACACCAGCAGGTCGTCCACTATGCCGCCTTTATCATTTGGCAGGCAGGAATATTGCGCCTGTCCGTTGCCCAGCTTGGCAGCATCATTGCTGGTCACACGCTGTATCAGGTCCAGGGCATTCTCGCCTTTCAGCATAAATTCGCCCATGTGGCTTACATCAAATACACCGGCATTACTACGCACGCAATGGTGCTCTTCATTGATACCCACATAGGATATTGGCATATTGTAGCCGGCGAACTCAGCCATTTTAGCGCCCAGCGCTATATGTTTGTCTGTAAACGGAGTATTTTTCATGTTCTTGTATAAGTGTGCGCAAAAATAACCACATTAGTATATTTTTAGCCATATTTTTGATAATTGGTCAAAACATATTTTTCGTTATTTAGCCAGCCTGTATGCATAACAGGATAAAAAATAATTTACTGGTCATCGTATTATCATTGCTTGCATTGCCATTTATACAGCAATGCGTGCCTTTTGTTCATGAAGATTGGTTAATGGGGTATTACAATATAACAAACGATACTCCATTCTCATTCGATCAATGGTTTGACGGCTCCTACCAGCAAAAGAAGGAATCTTTCGTAAATGACCGCGTTGGCTTCAGACCCGGATTTGTACGATTAAAGGACCAGGTAGACTATTCCATTTTCTCCAAAATAAATTATGGCGGTGCGGTACTGGGGAAGAAAAATGACTTCTACTATATCGAATATATATTGGCATACAACGGCCACGATTATTCGAGCAACAGCTTTATCCGTGCAAAGCTGCTCAAGTTAAAAGCGCTCCAGGATACGTTTTCCCGCCTGGGCAAAACAATGGTAGTTTGTTAGGCGCCTAACAAAGCTTTCTATACTCCTGAAACCATCCCGGATAATATGCGCGCGCCTGTAGGGGCTACCAATTATCAAAGCTATATGCGCATTGGCGATTCTATGGGCATTCACAAGATCAGCTTCCATCAGTGGTTCCTCGATATGAAGAGCACAAGTAAAGAACCATTATTTATAAAATCCGGCATACATTGGAGTGTTTATGGGTCCGTACTTGCCGGAGATAGTCTTGTGCGCTATATAGAAAAAGCAAGAAATATCCGGCTCCCGCATCCGCAATGGGTAAAGACAGACCATGTACGCACCCCACGCGAGCCCGATAACGATATACAGGAAACGGCTAACCTGCTGTGGCCCGTAACAGACGATATATATACTTACCCCATACTAAAGTACCCGGAAGACTCCTCCCAAAAGCCCAAAGTGATCTTTATAGGAGATAGTTTTGGTATGAACCTGCTCAGGAACGGGTTGCCACAACATACGATTGACAGCGACTGGCAATATTGGTTTTCCTTTCAGTTTATAGACAATAAAGACACACCCATAGGCGGGGGCTGGCAAAACCCGCTGATTAAAGATTACAACTGGCTAAGCGCATTGGATAAAACAGACTGTATCATTCTTATGTACACCTCCATCAACCTTTGCAACGGACGCTGCGAGCTGGGCAACGGATTTATAGAGCAGGCTTACGATCATTATTTTCCTGCAGGCAAAGAAAAAATGGCTAAAAAATAATGCGGGACAACATTTTTATTTATATTTCAACCTCTGTCAAAAAAATATATTTTCAGCCATTGCTTATATATCCACAACACAAAATAAAACAAGGGCTATTTATAATGGCCCTGGCAACTCTTTGCCTGCCTTTAATTCAGCAATGCCTGCCATTTGCTGATGAAGATGGGCTTTTCGGTTATTACAACACAGCAGGTAATGTCTCTTTTTCTTTCGCCACCTGGTTCGATGGCTCTTACCAGCAAAAGAAAGATGCTTATCTCAACGATCATATGGGTTTCCGGCCGGGCATGGTGCGGATAAAGGACCAGGTCAGCTTTTCACTGTTTTCAAAAGCAAAATACGGCGGTGCAATACTCGGCAAACATAATTACCTCTATTATGAGAATTACATTCTTGCTTACAATGGCCGTGACTATACAGGGGAAGCCTATATCCGTCATAAGATGTTGCGACTTAAAGCCCTGCAGGACACATTCGCCCACATGGGCAAGTCGCTGATACTGGCATTTACACCTAACAAGGCATTCTTCTATCCGCAAAACATTCCCGATAGTATGCGCACACCTCCCGGCCCTACCAATTACAAAAGCTATGTGCGCATGAGCGATTCGTTAAGCATCAACTTCATTAATTTTAATGAGTGGCTGCTGGCCATGAAAGACACCAGCAGCAATGTACTGTACCCTATAGCAGGCACCCACTGGAGCGTGTATAGCTCTATAATAGCCGGCGATAGCCTCGTGCGCTATATAGAGCGAACAAGAAATATCCGCATGCCGCACGCCGTGTGGACAAAAGTAGGGCACCTGTATGGCGCAAGGCAGACAGACGACGACATAGTAAAGGCAATGAACCTGATGTGGCCGGTGGCAAAAGAACAATACACCTATCCCGAATTGATGTACCCTGCTGATACCTCTGCAAAAAAACCGCGTGTCATTCTTATCGGCGATAGCTTTGTCATCAACCTGCTGAATAACAGGTTGCCGCAAAACTCATTCACAGACTGGCAGTTCTGGTTCTACTTCAAATACCTCAACAATGCAAACACACCTATAGGCTGCGAAGATGCCAACCCCCTCATAGAACAATATGACTGGAAAGCGGAGCTGGACAAAACAGACTGCGTAGTGCTCATGTACACCTCCATCAATCTTACCGCAGGCAGAGATAATCTCGGGAACGGATTTATTGAGCAGGCTTACGACCATTACTTTCCGGCAAAAAGCAATATGTCAATTGTAAAAAAATAACCCAGTTCTGGTCTGCTCTTTCACTTATTACATTTTGCCATCATTTTGCACCCCAATCTGCATATTTGCCTGTTAAATTAACGCTCCATAGCTTTTAGTCGTTGGGCGTCTGACGTAATGGCACTATATTTATCATGGTTTTAAATTTGCTACCATAATTACAAACACAATTATAACATGGACCAGAACGAGTTCCGCAAATATGCCATCAAGCATCATGGCATCAGTAGTCTGACTGTAGACAGTTATACTTCTTCTTTAGTAAAAGTACCATCAGCGCTTACACCATACATCATAGAAGAGCGACCAATGAATGTGGCATCTATGGACGTATTCTCCCGCCTGATGATGGACCGCATCATCTTCCTGGGCGAAGGCATCAATGATTATGTGGCCAATATTGTTACAGCACAGCTGCTATTCCTGGAAAGCACAGATCGCACAAGGGACATACAGATGTACCTGAACAGCCCGGGCGGCAGCGTTTACGCAGGCCTTGGCATCTACGATACCATGCAGATCATCAACCCTGATGTATCTACCATCTGTACAGGCATAGCAGCATCTATGGCAGCAGTACTGATGTGCGCAGGCAGCAAGGGCAAAAGAACAGCGCTGAAACACAGCCGCGTAATGATACACCAGCCGATGGGTGGTGCAGAAGGACAGGCAAGCGACATCGAGATCACAGCGCGCGAAATAGGCAAGCTGAAGAAAGAGCTCTATGAGATCATAGCTGCACACTCCGGCCAGAAGCTGAGCAAAGTAGAAAAAGACAGCGACCGCGACTACTGGATGACAGCACAGGAAGCAAAAGATTATGGAATGGTGGATGAAGTGCTGGAACGCAACCCGCGTAAAGCAAGCATCCTCAATCCACCTCCTGCTCCTCCGGCAGTATAATAGCAGGTATAATTACTTAATGCACAAGCCGTTCCACCTATGCGGAACGGCTTGTGCAATTTATATACATAGATTTTTACAAAATACACACAAGCCGATCCCGCAAACCGGATATTATTGTATTGTTCGTTCGACTAAAAAAATATCGTCGGCAACGATCCAAATTACCAATTACCAATTACAAATTCCAACCTTTAACCGTACTTTTAACCCACATCATTATATACATGCAGGACTTAGTACATTTTTTTGAAGAAACACATTTTAAAGACATGCCCGGCGCAGCTACTTATGAACCGCTGCAATGGGGTGCAAACATTACCACCACCCACTGGGACGATGCCGATATAGTACTGGTAGGCTGCGGCGAGTGGCGTGGCGGCGACATGAAGGCCGCGTATAGCAACAGCCCAAATACGATACGTGAGGAACTGTACAAAATGTATTACTGGCACAATGCCATCAAGATAGCCGACATAGGAAATATACGCCAGGGCGCCACGCTCGACGACACCCGCGCTGCACTACTCACCGTACTGCAGGAAATACATGATGCCGGCAAGATAGCCATAGTGCTGGGCGGCGCTCACGATCTTACACTGCAGCAATACGAGGTATTCAAAAAATCAGAAAAGCTGGCAGTAGCATCGGTAGCAGACATGCTTATAGACCTCGATGAGGCAGAAGGCATAACGCCAAAAAGCTTCCTCATGGATATGCTGACGGGTACTCCTAATTTCATTTCACACTACAATCATATTGCATTCCAGAGTTATTACGCTCACCCGCATATGCTGGAAACACTGGACAAGCTGCGGTTCGATTTCTTCCGTCTTGGCAAGGTGCGCGAGCATATAGAAGATATGGAGCCCGTGCTGAGAACCAGTAACCTGTTCAGCTTCGATTTGTCTGCAGTGCGCTATTGCGATGCACCTGCCAATATCAACGGTTCACCAAACGGACTCACAGGCGAGGAAACCTGCCTGCTCACCCGCTATGCAGGTATGGGCACAGAGCTTACCTCTTTCGGCATCTATGGTTATGATGATCGAGATGATATCCATAACATGACCGCAAGGCTCATATCACAAATGGTATGGTACTTTGTAGATGGCTACCTCGTTCGCAAGAGCGAAGCAAAGCTTACAGAACGTGAAGAGTTCATTGTGTTCAATGTTACATTCACAGACAATGACACCACTTTCCTGAAAAGTAAGCGTACCAACAGGTGGTGGATGAAACTTCCGGACCAGACGTTCGTACCCTGCTCCTACAACGACTACCTCGTTGCCAGCCAGGACCAGATACCCGAACGTTGGCTGCGGGAACAGGAGCGATTGATGTAATTTTATAGTCGAAAGTCACTGGTAAAAAGTAGAAAGACCGCTGATGGCACTCTATTACTATAGCTTACACATGATAACTTACTAATGACTTAAGACTAATTTAAATTACACTTACGACTTTTACTTACGACTTTCGACTATAACAACGTGATCGACCCAAAGAATAAAATACAGAACGAAGAAAAAGCAGTGCTTGTGGGACTGGTGCATAAAGAGCAGACAGAAACACAGATGAACGAATACCTTACCGAGTTGGCATTCCTCGCGGAAACAGCAGGCGCGGTGACGATAAAGACCTTTATGCAAAAACTGCCCAAACCCGACAGCAAGACATTTGTGGGCAAGGGCAAGCTGGAAGAGATAAAAGAGTTTGTACAGGCCAAAGGGGTGAAGCTGGTGATATTCGATGATGAGCTCACCGGCTCACAGATAGGCAATATTACTGATGCCATAAACGTAAAGACCATAGACCGCAGCGACCTGATACTGGATATATTTGCCGCAAGGGCAAAGACAGCGCAGGCCAAAGTGCAGGTAGAGCTGGCTCAATACCAATATATACTTCCCCGTCTGAAAGGGATGTGGAAACACCTGGAACGCCAGGGGGGCGGTATAGGCAGCAGGGGGCCGGGCGAAACGGAAATAGAGACCGACCGCCGTATAGTAAAGGACAAGATAGCCCTGCTGCGCAAACGCCTGCAGGAAATAGACAGGCAGGCGCAGACACAACGTAAAGAACGCGGCGACTACATACGCATAGCGCTGGTAGGCTATACCAATGTAGGTAAGAGCACGCTGATGAATATTATCAGCAAGGCGGAAGTATTTGCAGAGAACAAGCTGTTTGCTACACTTGATACTACCACAAGAAAAGTCGTGTATGAGCAAACACCTTTCCTGCTGAGCGACACCGTGGGTTTTATCCGCAAGCTGCCGCACAACCTGGTAGAGAGTTTTAAAAGCACATTAGATGAGGTGCGCGAGGCAGACTGCCTGCTGCATGTAGTAGATATATCACATCCCGGCTACGAAGACCAGATGGGCGTGGTGAACAAAACCCTGCAGGAGATAGGCGCATTCGACAAACCTATGATCACCATATTCAACAAAATGGACCTGTACGACAAACAAACCTTCGACCCATGGTTGGATGAAGAGGTGAAAAAAGAGATGCTCAATGACCTGGAACGACGCTGGCAGGAACAAACGAATAATTCAGCCATATTCATATCGGCAACGGAGCGCCACAACCTTGATGTGCTGCGCAGCACCATACTCAACAAGGTAAAAGCCCTTTATGAAGAACGTTATCCTTACCTGACTAATTTCTATTAACTTATTGCAATAGAATTATAAATTATTTCTAATCAAACAATTAAATATGTCGCTTCACGGGTAAGGATCGCTAGCAGCGTAATAAAAAATTGCTTAATTTTCATAAGACAATTATTAGTACACCGCTGTAAACGTCTCAACATGAAACAACAAGTACGCGAATTACTGGTAACCACAAAGGTCGCACAGAACTGGGCAGATGATTTTAATGATAAAGTAGAAGAGCTGATGCTACTGGTCAATAAAGTAGATACAGACAAACAGGTACTTGGTGCCGGTGAATTACTGGACGTATACCACAAGTCGAAACAAAAGCCAGTGAAGGCCCGCAAAAGAAAGCTCAGCGACCTCAACGAGAAACCTTTCGAGTTTCTTGTGTTCCGCAATTAATTATTGGGCAGCCCTGTTCAGGAAATCAATGAATGGCCTCATAGCGGCGAACACTTCTGTTACTTTTTGTTCAAATCCTTTGGTTGTTACCGCTGCATCTGTAAAGTTGTGCCCTACCGTAAAACTCTTCATCTTTAAGTATTCTATTGCAGGATTGTCCGCCTCATAGCCCTGTGGCAGCTTCTTTAGTTGCTCCCCTTCTACTTTGCCAAACAGTTTTTTAAATTGTTTGTTTTCAACAATACCGGTAAACTCTTTTAGGTTATAGTCTATCTCCTGCCTTGTTGCTTTCAGCATAGGCGGCTCCGGCATCCACATACCGCCGCCTGTAAAGCATTTGCCACCCGGCTCTATATGCAGGTAGTAACCCGCACCCATAAACTTTCTGCCGCCACGGCTAAGGCCCGCGCCAAGATTGGTTTTGTAAGGTGTCTTATCTTTAGAGAACCTGACATCCCTGAATATCCGCATGATACAGTCCTTCGCATTGATCTCTTTATAGGCAGCGTCCGTTTTGGCCATACCCGTAAGTATATTACCTACCAGCACTTCAAAATCTTCTTTCACGGCCAGGTACTCATCCCTGTGCGCATCAAACCATGCTTTGTTATTGTTCTTTGCCAGTTGCTCTAAAAAAACGAGCGTTCTTTTCTGTAACATACGTTAGTGTTTCTTGTATCAAATATAAGATGTTTAGAAGTATTCCTCAGGGTGGCTTTACCATAAAATAGAAAGCCTCCCATACAGGAGGCTTTCTATTTTATTTCTTTATACGATCATTATCGTATCAGCGTCACATTGCCTCGTTTCACAAATGGCTCACCATCGCTGGCCACTGCTTCTATTGAGTAGATGTACACACCAAATGGCTGTGGCTGGCCCTTGTAAG